>NZ_JBKOQN010000008.1:116248-310994 GCF_046764895.1 Nocardia sp. CWNU-33
GGCGGAGGTAGTTGAGCTTGCGACTTCAGTTCGGGCGCTTCGGCGGCGGTAGCGGTGGGATGCGCCGCAAACCCTGGTGCTCGGTCTCGCTTCGCTCGGAAGACATCATCGTGCCGAGCGGGGGCGGCGGTAGTTGAGCTTGCGACTTCGGTGGCTGCGCTTCAGCTTTTGTGTGGAGGTGGGACGGGCTGCGAACTCTAGCGCTGGGTCTCGCTGCGCTCGGCAGGTGTCATCGTGGCGAAGTGGGTGTGTTGGTAGGGATTGTTGCGACCTGTTGGTGCGCTTGCGACGATCGTGAGGTGGGTTGCGAATGGCGGATGTTGATCATGGGACGATCGAAAGTTGTTGATTGTCAAGGGGATCGCCGGAGGTTGAGGCCCAGTCCTGGTCAGCGGCCCGAGCGGCGGCCCAACGGGACTCGCAGCACGGCGTCCGTGCCGACGTCGGCGCCGGGGTGCAGGCCGATCGAACCGCCCAGTTCGGCGGTGACCAGGGTGCGCACGATCTGCAGGCCGAGGCGGTCGGAGGATTCCAGGCTGAAGCCGGGCGGCAGGCCGCGGCCGTCGTCGCTGATGATCACATCCAGCCAGCGCGCCGACCGCTCGGAACGAATTGTCACCGAACCGTTCTCACCGGAATCGAAGGCATGCTCGATGGCGTTCTGCACCAGCTCGGTCAGCACCATCACCAGCGGCGTCGCCCGCTCCGCGGAAAAGACACCGAGCGAGCCTGCCCTGCGCACCTTGATTCGCGCGGTGTGCACGGTGGCGACATCCGCCATGATCGGCAGCAGCCGGTCGACGACCTCGTCGAGATCGACCTCTTCATCCACCGACATCGACAGCATCTCGTGCACGGACGCGATCGAGGTGACCCTGCGCACCGACTCGGTCAGCGCAACCTGCGCCTCTTCGTTCTCGGTGCGACGCGCCTGCAGCCGCAGCAGCGCGGCCACGGTCTGCAGATTGTTCTTGACCCGGTGGTGGATCTCCCGGATGGTCGCGTCCTTGCTGAGTAACGCCCGGTCGCGGCGTTTGACCTCGGTGACGTCACGCACCAGCACCGCGGCACCGGCCAGCTCGCCGTGCGGGCGCAGCACCAGGGTGCGAAGCAGCACGGTCGCACCGCGGGCCTCGACCTCCATCCGCCGCCCGGTCCGGCCGGCGAGCGCGGCCTGGATATCGCCGACCACCTCTTGCGCGTCGAACGGATCGGTGATCAGCGACCGTGTGGTGACAGCGAGATCCTGGCCTGCCAGATCCGCCTGCAAACCCATACGATGATAGGCGGACAGCGCATTCGGGCTCGCGTAGACCACGATGCCTTCGGTGTCGAGCCGGATGAAACCGTCGCCCGCGCGCGGGCTGGAGTGCGTCGCGGCGCGATCCTCCGTGGTCGGGAAGGTGCCGTCGGCGATCATCTGGCACAGGTCGTCCGCGCAGGCCACATACGCGATCTCCAGGGTGCTGCGCACCCGGGAACGCTGCAGGTCGGTGTCGCGGCTCAGCACTGCGATCACATCGTCACCGCAACGCACCGGGATGGCCTCACGAATGGCATGCACCGGGTGCGGGTGGTAGACCCCTTCGGCCTCGACGTCGCTGTCGGCGCGCACGATCTTGCCGGTCACCAATGCGTCGAACACCTGCGGATGTTCGGCCTGGAGGGCAAGCCCGCCCACCCGATCCTCCGGATGCACGGTGGGCGCTGTCGTCGGACGGCACTGCGCGACACAGACGATGTCCGCGCCATCGGTAATGGGACCCGCACCAACCCACAGGAGCAGATCGGCGAAGGAGAGATCGGCGAGCAGCTGCCAGTCCCCCACCACCCGCTGCAGATGGTCTACCGCGACGCCGGGTAGATCGGTGTGCTCGGCGAGGAGCTCGCTCAGTGTCGCCATGTTCGGTCTGCCGCTTCGGTTCGCTCAGGAAATGACGGCGATCAGGTCGCCCTGCTGTAGGACCTGGCCGGGCGCGACGACGATCGAGGTGACTTCACCGTCGATCTCGGCGAGCACCGGGATCTCCATCTTCATGGACTCGAGCAGCACCAAGGTCTGGTCGAGTTCCACCTTGTCGCCGACGGTCACTTCGACGGTCAGCACTGTCGACACCATCTCCGCGCGCACTTCCTCAGCCATGACACCCCATTCATTCGTCGGCGCTGTATCCGCTGAAGGTACAGCCAACCACACATGAAACAATGGCCTTCAACAGAAGGGAGACTACCGATGGGTAAGCGTGGTCGTAAGAAGCGCAGCCGCAAGGGCAACGCAGCAAACCATGGCAAGAGGCCGAACGCCTGAGCCGTTCTGCTGACAGAACATGAGCGGCACGCTCCTCCAGGACGGAAGAGCGTGCCGCTCAGTCGTTTCGGGGGTCGCCCGCGATCAGGATTCGGTCGCCTGCGGCGATTCGACCTGGGCGATCGTCACCGATCGGCGGATCTCCACGGTCAGCCGGTCACGCAGCGAGTCCGGTGCGCGGTCGCCACCGCATTTGCGGCTCAGCAGACCCTTGATCTTCTCCTCGATGCCGTATGCCTCGATGCAGGGCGAGCAGTGATCCATGTGATGCTGCAACCGAGCTCGGGTCGCGGCGTCACATTCACCGTCGAGCATCAACCAGACATCGGCGAGCACCGCCGTGCAATCGAGCTCCATATCGGGGTCGCGCTCCGTACTCACTGCTTGACCTCCTGGCGTTCCGCCTCGTTGCGGTTGAATCCACGTTCACGCGCCACGTCCGCGAGCAAACCCTTCAGCTGCTTGCGCCCGCGATGCAATCGGGACATCACCGTACCGATGGGGGTACCCATGATGTCGGCGATCTCCTTATACGGAAAGCCCTCCACGTCGGCGTAGTACACCGCCATCCGGAATTCCTCCGGCAACTCCTGCAATGCAGCCTTGATGTCGTCGTCCGGCAGCGCGTCCAGCGCCTCGACCTCGGCCGAACGCAGACCCTGCGAGGTGTGCTCGGCGGTTGCCGCCAGCTGCCAGTCAGTGATCTCGTCGGTCGGGTATTGCGCAGGCTGACGCTGCTTCTTGCGGTAGGAGTTGATGTAAGTGTTGGTCAGGATCCGGTACAGCCAGGCGCGCAGGTTGGTGCCCTCCTTGAAGGACTTGAATCCCTGGAATGCCTTGACGTAGGTCTCCTGAACCAGATCCTCGGCGTCAGCCGGATTCCTGGTCATGCGCAGCGCGGCACCGTACAGCTGGTCGAGCATCGGGAGCGCGTCCCGCTCGAACCGCTGCGCCAGCGCGGTTTCGTCGACCGCGGCGCCGACCTCACCGTCGGTCACCACATCGTCGTCGCTCGTCACACGTGTCCCTTCGATCGCCGTACCTGCCAAATCTACCGGCAGTAGCATTTCGAACGGGAGGCGGTCATTCGTCGGCGACACCTCGGTCCATACCGGACGTTCCTCGATCAGAACGGGCACCCGACTTCTCCTTCGCGTCGTGCACAAGGCTGCTTGTGTATTTGCGTCAACAGACTCGGCCCCGACTGTGTTCCCAGTGCAACGTCACGGCATCGAAAAGCCGTTGTCAGCCTGTGCCGTCACGCAACTAAGGTGTCCGGCATGGCAGGAGCCTCCACCCCGGCGATCCGCACCTTGACCAAGGCCGGAGTCGCCCACCATGTGCACGCCTACCCCCACGACCCGCGCGCCGATTCCTACGGCACCGAAGCTGTCGACGCGCTGGCCGGCGAACTCGGCCTCGACGCCGCGCAGATCTTCAAGACCCTGGTGCTCGAGCTGTCGACGGGAACATTGGCCGTCGCGGTGCTTCCGGTGCCGAATACGTTGTCGCTCAAGGCAGCTGCCGCGGCGCTCGGCGCACCGAAGGCAGCGATGGCAGACAAAGCGAAGGCCGAACGGGTCACCGGTTACGTGCTCGGCGGCATCTCACCGCTCGGACAGCGCAAGCCGCTGCCCACCGTGGTGGACGCCTCCGCGCTGACCTGGGATCGGGTGTTGTGCAGCGCGGGGCGACGGGGGCTGGAGATCGAGGTCGCGCCCGGCGATCTGGTTCGGCTGACCAACGCGGTCACCGCGCCGGTCACATCGGTGTAATCGACACGGATTCCGTGCTACCTGTGCGTTACTGGACAGACCCAGATTCGTCCGACCCGAGGATGTGATGCGAAATGTCTCTGCGCACCATGATCGTCTCCCTGTTCGGTGCGCTGGTCCTAGCCTTTGGTTCGGTGGCGCTACAAGTTCCAGCGGCCGCGGCTGCCCCCAACCGTCCCTCGGTGACTCAGATCGCCGACTTCCCGTTCGACGGGCTCGGCGCCGACGACGCACCGAGCAAAGGGAGCACCCAGACGAAGGATGAAAAGGCCGATAAGGCCGAGAAACTCGGTGGTGGAGTGACCACCAAGATCATCGACCTGATCACCGGCATCATCAAGTGCGGGCTGAACATTGTGACGGCCAGCGTCAAGTGCCAGCTCTGAATCACCGCTAGCGACACCGACAGGCCGGGCGATCACAACAGGCTGATCTGCCCGGCCTGCTCGATGTCCGCCGCCGCGCCCGATACCCGGGCCAGCAGTTCTGGACCGTTGTTGCGCACGCTGTTGACCAGATCCGGCACCGGCCGTGCCACGATGCCGGACACGGCGTCGATACTGGGGGTCTCCAGCAGGGTGGCGGGCGCGGGATGGTCCGGATCGAGCCAGGCGTCCCAGTGCTCCTTCGGCATCGGCAACGGCATCCGATCGTGGATGTGCGTCAGATCGCCCACCGCGTCCGTGGTCAGAATCGTGCACGACAACATCGGCTCACTCGCCGGCTGCGTTCGATCGCGCCACACCGACCACAGACCGGCCATGTACAACCGGGAAGCGTCGGCGGCCGACATGTAGAACGGATGCTTGGCCACCTTCCCCTTGGCCCCGGCGAGCGCGTCGGGCTCGACGACCCATTCGTACCAGCCGTCCATCGGCACCAGGCAGCGCCGGTACTTCACCGCATCGCGGAACGATGCGGTAGTGGCGGCCTTGTCGGCGCGGGCATTGAACAGCGGCTTGCCCTTCACCGGCACACCAGGCTCGGCGGCTTTGGTCCACGTCGGGATGAGGCCCCAGCGCATTCGCCGGATCCGCAGCCGCGCATCGTCGTCTTTGGTTCCGTGCTCGTGGCGCTCGACAACCGTCAGCACCTGGGTGGTCGGCGCGACGTTGTAGTTCGTGAAACCACCGGTCCGCGCGTCGGTTCTGGTATCGGTCTCATCGATGGCGTCCAGCTCGACGGCAAGCCGGCCGGGATCGGTGGTCGTCGCATATCGTCCGCACATATGTCGATACTCCCACCGAGGGCCGACAGAGTCGGGAACAATTGAAGGTAGTAGGTGACCTCGTGAGAGTTCTGACATAGCATTCTCTCAAGGAATGGACGGTAACTTACGTCGCCCGTTCCGGCACGCGCACCGACCGCCACGTCCGGCCGCCGTTACCGGCAAGAGGAGAAACCCACCGTGACCACCATCGAGACCACCCCGGCCGCGCCAGACACGGCGCTGACGTCGGTCGACCCTGCCACGGGCGAGATCATCGCCACGCACACCGTCGCCGATGAAGACGCGGTGCACGCGGCAGTGGCCAAGGCCCGCACCGCCGCCGCGACCTGGGGGACGCTGAGCTTCGACGAGCGCCGCAAGCACCTGCTGCGCTGGTCGACCCAGCTGGTCACGAGTTCCGACGAGTTCTGCGCGCTGATCCACCAGGAGAACGGCAAGCCGCTCGACGACGCTTTCCTGGAGCTGATGCTCGCACTCGAGCACATCGCCTGGGCAGCGAAGAACGCCAAGAAGGTCCTCTCGCCGAAGAAAGTCTTCCCCGGCGTGCTGATGTCGAACTTCTCCGCCCGCCTCGAGCAGCGCCCGCTGGGCGTTGTCGGCGTGATCGGCCCATGGAACTACCCCGTCTACACTCCCAACGGCTCCATCGCCTACGCGCTCGCCGCGGGCAATACCGTGGTGTTCAAGCCGAGCGAATTCTCCACCAGCATCGGCAATTTCCTCTCCGAGGCGTTCAAGAAGGCCAATCCGGAACTGCCGGAAGGCGTTTTCGAGACCATCAACGGTTTCGGCGCCACCGGCGCGGCGCTGGTCAAGTCCGGCGTGGACAAGCTCGCGTTCACCGGCTCCACCGCCACCGGCAAGCGCATCATGGCCGCGGCAGCAGACTCACTGACCCCGGTGCTGCTGGAATGCGGCGGCAAGGACGCGGTGATCGTCGCGGGTGACGCCGACATCAAGGCCGCCGCCGACGCGGTCGCCTGGGGCGCCACCGCCAACAGCGGCCAGACCTGCGCGGGCGTGGAGCGCGTGTACGTGGATCGTTCGGTGCGCGACGCGTTCGTCACCGAGGTGAAGCGCATTCTGACCGACATCAAGCCCGGATCCGGTGCCGGTGCCGCCTACGGCCCGATGACCATGCCGAGCCAGGTCGACATCGTGCGCCGTCATATCGAGGACGCGCTGAAGAACGGTGGCACCGCGGTCCTCGGTGGGCCGGAATCGGTCAAGGCGCCGTTCATCGAGCCGGTGGTGCTCGTCGATGTGGACGAGAACTCCGAAGCGGTGTGCGAGGAGACCTTCGGCCCGACCATCACCATCCGCACTGTGGACGGCGTGGACGAGGCGGTCGAACTGGCCAATAAGTCCAAGTACGGCCTGTCCTCTGCGGTGTACTCCAAGAAGAACGGCCTGGAGATCGCCCGCAGGCTGCGCGTCGGCGCCACCTCGGTCAACTCCGTGCTCGCCTTCGCCGCTATCGCAGGCCTGCCCTTCGGCGGCGTCGGCGATTCCGGCATCGGCCGCATCCACGGCGAGCCCGGCCTGCGCGAATTCTCCCGCCCGCACTCGATCGCCGTGCAGCGCTTCGCCATCCCCGGCATGGCGCTACTGAGCTACTCGCGCACCGACTCCACCATGAAGCTGCTGCGCAAACTCGTCCCACTCCTGCACGGCCGCCACAAGTAAGCCGACTTCTGGATACCGCCCGGCCACCGACAAAAGCCCGTGGCCGGGCGGCCAACTCACCACGCGGCCAACTCACCGAACGGGCAGTGCCAAGGTCACCCAACAACACCCAACAAGGTCGCGACAATCCCTATCGACGCCCCCACTCGGCACGATGACACCTTCCGAGCGCAGCGAGACCCTGCACTAGAGTCCACGACCCGTCTCGCGTTCGAGCACCCGAAGCGCAGACAACAAGTCGCAAGATCCCCACAGACGCAACCCCTCGGCACGATGACACCTTCCGAGCGCAGCGAGACCGAGCACTAAAGTTCGCGGCCCGTCTCGCTTCCGAGCCGTCGAAGCGCATGCGACGAAGTCGCGAGTCTCGACGGCTCGGAAGCGAGACCAAGGGGGCCGCGAACACGCAGCGCCGAAGGCGCTGCAAAAACAACACCGCCCGCGTGTCCGACTGCGCGATGGGCGAAGATGGACAGGTGAGTTTCTGGCCAGCGCCCCATGTCGATGTACCCGTGCACGCGACCGTGACCTTGCCCGGATCTAAATCGATCACCAACCGGGCCTTGATCCTGGCTGCCCTTGCCGATGGCCCTTCGACGATCTCCGGCGCGCTGCGCAGTCGCGATACCAATCTGATGATCGGTGCGTTGCGCGCCATGGGCGTGGGCATCGAGGGTGACGGCGACACGCTCACCGTCACGCCGGCTCCGCTGGGCGGCGGCACTGTCGACTGTGGGCTGGCGGGCACCGTGATGCGGTTCCTGCCGCCGGTGGCGGCGCTGGCGAGCGGCGACGTGGCATTCGACGGCGATGAGCAGGCGCGGGTCAGACCGCTCGGCACCATCTTGGACGCACTGCGCAGGCTCGGCGCCGATATCGATGGCAGTGCGATGCCGTTCACCGTGCACGGCAAGGGCGCGTTGCGTGGTGGCAAGGTCACCATCGACGCGTCGGGGTCCTCCCAGTTCGTGTCGGGACTGCTGTTGTCGGCAGCCCGATTCGACGAGGGTGTGGTCGTGCACCACGACGGCAAGGCGCTGCCCTCGATGCCACATATCGAGATGACCGTGGAGATGCTGCGGCGGGCCGATGTCGCCGTTGAGGCGCCCGCGGATAGCCGCAAGGCCCAGACCTGGACCGTCGCGCCGGGGCCGATCCGCGCGGTGGATTGGGATATCGAGCCCGATCTGTCCAATGCCACACCGTTCCTGGCCGCCGCTGCGATCACCGGCGGCGAGGTGCGCATTCCGCATTGGCCGCGGATCACCACCCAGCCCGGCGATGTGATCCGGGAAATCCTGGTGCGCATGGGCGCCGAGACGAGCCGCTTCGACGGCGTGCTCACCGTGCGCGGCCCGGAGCGCCTGGCGGGCATCGACATCGACCTGCACGACGTCGGCGAGCTGACCCCCACCGTGGCAGCCCTTGCCGCACTGGCGGATTCGCCGTCCCAGCTGCGTGGTATCGCGCATCTGCGCGGCCATGAGACCGACCGCCTCGCGGCACTGTCCACCGAGATCAACCGGCTCGGCGGCAATGTCACCGAGACCGAGGACGGGCTGGAGATTATCCCGGCCCCGCTGCACGGTGGCATCTGGCACTCCTACGCCGATCACCGAATGGCAACGGCGGGTGCGATTCTCGGACTTCGGGTGCCTGGTATCGAGATCGAGGACATCGGCACGACAGCCAAGACGTTGCCCGGTTTCGTCGCGCTGTGGGAGCAGATGCTCGATCCGACACTCTCGGACCAGGGAGCGGCACACTGAGGCGTCGCGAGTACGACGAATCCGATGTCCGGGTGCGCCCGGGCAAAAGTTCTCGTCCCCGCACGAAAACCCGTCCGCAGCACAATGATGCGGAATCCGCGATGGTTGTCGCGGTGGACCGCGGCCGCTGGGGGTGCGTGCTCGGCGGCGACCCGGATCGACCGATCGTCGCGATGCGGGCCCGTGAACTCGGCCGCACCCCGATCGTGGTCGGCGATCAGGTGGACGTGGTCGGTGATCTGTCCGGTAGGCCCGACACCCTCGCCCGCATCGTCCGTGTTTCCGAACGCCGAACAGTATTGCGCCGCACCGCCGATGACACCGACCCCTTCGAACGGATCGTGGTAGGCAATGCCGAACAGCTGTTCATCGTGGTCGCGCTCGCCGACCCGCCGCCGCGCACCGGTTTCGTCGAGCGCGCCATGGTCGCAGCGTATGCCGGTGGGCTGCAACCCATCCTGTGTCTGACCAAACACGACCTGGCCGCCGAATCCGAATTCGCCGCAGCCTTCGACGATCTCGACCTCACCATCGTCTACGGCGGCATCGATGATCCACTCGGCCCGATCAACGAACTACTCGACGGCAACCTCACCGCGCTCATCGGCCACTCCGGCGTCGGCAAGTCCACATTGGTGAATCGGCTTGTCCCCGACGCGGATAGGGCCGTCGGCATCGTCTCCGGCGTCGGCAAGGGCCGCCACACCTCCACCCAATCCGTCGCGCTGCCCCTGCTCGCCGGCGGCTGGGTCATCGACACCCCGGGGGTTCGCTCCTTCGGCCTCGCCCACATCACTCCCGACGACGTCATCTCCGCCTTCACCGACCTGGCGACCGCCATCGAGGACTGCCCCCGCGGCTGCACCCACCTGGGCCCGCCCACCGACCCTGAATGCGCTCTCGACCAACTGCCGGGCAAAGAGCGCCGAGTAGCCGCGATCCGCCTGCTGCTCACCGCCTTGAACTCCAACGACTCCTGGAAACTGGACCGCGGCGAGTAGGGCTACGGCTGCGGCATGTCCGCAGCGCCCGCGGCGACGATGCGCACCGCCTCGTCGGTCCACGGGACGTTGCGGGTGATCACCACGATGTGCTCGGCACCGAGTTTCGCCAGGTCGGCGCATCGGCGTGCGAATTGCGCGGCCGACTCCCCCGGCGCCAGAGCCGTGGTGACGGTCTTGTCGATGTCGCCGTACGGCCGGTCGGTCTCGGCGCAGTGCTCGGCGAGCACGGCGAGCTTGTGCCGCAGCGTCTTTCCGCCGTCGGGGATGTCGAACAGATTGCAAGCATCGGCGTATCGCGCGACCAACCGCAGCGTCCGACGCTCCCCGGCACCGCCGACGAGGATGGGCGGGTGCGGGCGGCGCAGAGTGTTCGGGCTGTTCGCCGGATGCTCCAGCCGGTAGTGGACGCCGACGAATGGCGAAGTGTCACCTGCCCACATTTGACGCGCCAGCCGCAGCGTCTCCTCCAGACGTTCGAAGCGTTCGGAGACCGACGGCAACGACAACCCCATCGCGAGTGCTTCATCCTGTTGGTAGCCTGCGCCGATACCGAACCAGGCACGACCACCGGTCAGCACATCGAGGGTGCTGATCGCCTTGACCGTTACGCTGGGCGGACGGAAGTGCACTGCGGTGACCAGGGTGCCCAGGCGCACCCGTTCCGTTTGTGCCGCAAGGAATCCCAGTGTGGTGCATGCCTCGAGCATGGGGGCGTCGATCGCGCTCATCGGATCGGCGGGAAGCAGATGGTCGGGCACCCATAGGGTATCGATGCCCGACTCGTCCGCGACCCGCGCGATTCGCGTCAGATAGTCGCGCAGCTCCGGCGGGCCGCCCGGCAGGGTGAAATTCGTCATGCTGATACTGACCCGCATCGCGGTGCTCCTCAGCTCGCGGGCGGCTGGAACGGCATCGCACCGACCGGGGAGAGATGCATTCCGGCCAGCGCCCACCGCACGCCGTCGTGGGTGAAGATGTGCGTGGCACGGAACGAGCCGTCGGCCGACGTGCCCTGGAATTCGGCCTCCTGGGTGTGCACACCGACCGCGACGGCAGCATTGCCGTACTCGCGGACGGTTACGTCATGCCAGGTCAGCGTCTTGGTGACCAGTCCACCCGTGCGGTAGCGAGCTAGCCACTGCTGTTTGTCGAGGACGAAGCCGAGTGGTCCGACCAGGGTGAAATCGGCGGTCGTGATGTGGTCGAGTTCGGCGGTATCCGCGCGCTGTTCGGCCGCGGCCCAACGCGCGCTCAGTTCCAGGATGTCATCGGTGGTCGTCATGAATTGCCGCTCTCTAGTTGTTCAGTAAATTACTGTCACTGTAAAAATACTGTCGCTATACGTCAAGTGCAATCGTCACCGCTTGAACGAACTCGGATTGCAGGCGCGCAAGAAACTCGGGACCGCGCCGCAGATCATGGGTACGGCGCGCGGCACTGTTCGCCGAACTCGGTCCGATGCCGTCACCGTGGCGAAATCGCCTGCGCCGCAAACATTCCGGGAAGACGGCGTTCAAATCCTTCGACGCCACCCTCGACACCCGGAACCGACCGTGCACACGGGTCCAATGCCCGTCGGACCTGCCACGAGTGCGGGCGCCTGCCCGGTCAGCGGAAAGTGGACCCAAGGTACTTGGCCAGATCGTCGGCCGAGGCGGCCGGCTGAGCGAAGCCCAGGTACCCATCGGGTCGGACGACATAGACATCGCCACCCTCAGCGCGGTACATGCGCGCGAAGTCCGCATCACGGTCACGGATCACCGGCAGTACCGTCCCGTCGACGGCGGCCCCCGGCGCGGCAACAAGGTATACGTCCATTTGCCCATGTGCCGCACGACGGGCGGCGTCGGCAAGGCCTTCCAAAGCCTCGATCGCATCGACACCGGTGCCGTCGTCGACGTAGAGGAGGGTGGTGTGGTTCGTCCGCCCGAGCAACGAGAACAGCCGAATCGGGAAGGTGACCGCGTCCCGTATCAGACCGGTGGCCTCCGGTGCACGACTGCCCGCGCACGGACCCGGCGCACCGTCGGTGGAGCTCGCGACGATGGGACTGTCGCGGTAGTCGATCAGCAGTTGGGCCTCACGCCGTAGCACGAAGTCCGGGTCCGATTCTCCGGCCCCGATGCCCTCTACGGCACTACTCGGCGAACGCCGCGCCTTCGAAGGAGAGGCCGAGAGTCTTGCGGACGACGCCGTGCGCTCCATCGGAGCCGACGAGGTAGTGCGCGCGGATGGCGTGCCCGCCGTCCGCATCGAGGACCACCGCGTCGACACCGTCGTCGTCCCGCTCGAAGGCCGTGAGTTCGTGCCGCGCTCGACCCGGGTACCCGTCGAAGCGAGGCGCTCCCGCAGGATGCGCTCGGTCTCGTTTTGCGGAAGCCCGATGAACGCGTAGGGCACGTCGGCGGGCACTGCGGTCTCCATCCTGGCCACCTCCGCGCCGTTGATGTACACAATCTGGCCGCGCAGCTGGATCGAGGCGTCGAGCACCTCGTGCAGCACCCCCATACCCTCGAATACTTCGAGGGTTCGCGGCTGGATTCCCACCGCGTTCGGGTACTGCGACGGCTCGGCAGCTGCCTCGACGATCCGGCAGCGGACACCGCGTCGAGCCAACTCGATTGCCGCGGTCAGCCCGACCGGGCCAGCGCCAACAACCAGCACTTCGGTGTCGACCATGCGATACCGCCTCGACTCGAGTGTTCACCCAGTGGTTCGGCGAGTTTACTACCGGCAACAGGTAGTCATAGCCGATTGCTACCGAACATTGGCGGTCCGACTAGTGCCCGTCGGGCTGCCCCGGCGCGAACGGCCACTCCTCGAACCACGCGCAACGCCCGTCCCGATCGAACCGCAACACCCACAAATCGCGCCACCGAGACGGTTGATCCCTCACGTACTCGACCGCAACCCGGACGACGGCGGTGGACCCGTCCACCGCGACGATCTCCGACCGCATAGTGAACGCTTCATCGGGTCCGTCCCGCCCGGCCTCCCAAAACGCCTCCAGCGCAACCAAACCGACCACCGGCTCCGACCACGGTGACATCAGATACCGGATATCGGCGGTGAAGAGCTCACTCAGTCCCCGCGTCCCCGGTGTTCGCCAGGCCTGTTCGTAGCCCGCGACCCACACCTCGACAGCGCTGCGATCCATACCTCGAACCTAGCGGCGCACCCGTCGCCCCGGTATTGATACGCGAAAGCGCCCATGGACTCGGAGTGTCCATGGGCGCCTTCGCTATTGAGTTCCGCTCGCGGCCGTCAGTGCCTGCGGCGGGTCTTCGGGGCGCGCTTCGGCTTGGCCTGGCCGCGGGCCGCCTCGCGGCGTTCGCGGCGGGTGGTGCCGTCGCCGTACTCCTCGGCGTCGTCGTGTATCTGGGCGTGTCCGTCCTCGGCAGGGCCCGAATAGTGGAAGCCGCGAGAGCCGGATTCGTCGATGCCCTTGGCACGCAACGCGGCCGGTGCACCGTTGGCGACCGGGGCCTGCTGGGTGGGCAGCGGACGGGGAGCCGACATGGCGCCGACCGGCGAGCGCAGGCCGGTGTCCACCGAAACACCCTCCGGCTGCGGCTGCTGGACCTCGACCTGCAGGTTGAACAGGAAGCCGACCGACTCCTCCTTCAGGCCCTCCAGCATCGCGGAGAACATGTCGAAGCCCTCACGCTGGTACTCGACGAGCGGGTCACGCTGCGCCATCGCGCGCAGGCCGATGCCCTCCTTGAGGTAGTCCATCTCGTAGAGGTGCTCGCGCCACTTACGGTCCAGCACCGAAAGCAACACCTGACGTTCGAGGTTGCGCATGCTGCCGTCGCCGGCGAGACCGTCGATCTCTTGCTCGCGCTTCTCGTACGCGTCATGCGCGTCGTCGAGCAGTGCGTCGGCCAGTTCCTCACTGGTCAGGTCACCCGCCTCGCCGACCGAGGTCTCGCCGGTCAGCTCCTTGACGTCGATGCTCACCGGGTACAACGTCTTCAACGCCGCCCACAGCTTGTCCAGATCCCAGTCCTCCACATAGCCCTCGGCGGTGGCGCCGTCGACATATGCGCTGATCACGTCGGTGATCATGCTCTGGACCTGGCCCTCCATGTCCTCACCACGCAGGATCCTGTTGCGCTCGCCGTAGATGATGGTGCGCTGCTGGTTCATCACCTCGTCGTACTTGAGCACGTTCTTGCGGATCTCGAAGTTCTGCTGCTCGACCTGGGTCTGCGCGCTCTTGATGGCCTTGGAGACCATCTTCGCCTCGATCGGCACATCATCGGGCAGGTTCAGCCGGGTCATGATGGCTTCCAGCGCCGCGCCGTTGAAGCGGCGCATCAGCTCGTCACCCAGCGACAGGTAGAAGCGGGACTCGCCGGGGTCGCCCTGGCGGCCGGAACGACCACGCAGCTGGTTGTCGATACGACGCGATTCGTGCCGCTCGGTGCCGAGCACATACAGCCCACCGGCATCGCGCACATCCTCGGCGTCCTCGGAGGTCGTCGCCTTGACCCGCTCCAGCGTGGGCAGCCACGCGGCCTGGTACTCGTCCGGCGTCTCGACCGGATCGAGGCCCTCCTTGCGCAGGATGATGTCGGTGATGATGTCCGGGTTGCCGCCGAGCACGATGTCGGTACCACGACCGGCCATATTGGTCGCCACGGTCACCGCGCCGGGCCGCCCGGCCTCGGCGATGATCTCGGCTTCCTTCTCGTGGAACTTCGCATTCAGCACGTTGTGCGGGATGCCGCGCTTGGTGAACTGCTTGGACAGGTACTCCGAGCGTTCGACGCTGGTGGTACCGATCAGCACCGGCTGGCCCTTTTCGTGCCGCTCGGTGACGTCATCGACGACGGCGGCGAACTTGGCCTCTTCGGTCTTGTAGATCAGGTCCGACTGGTCCGCGCGGACCATCGGCTTGTTCGTCGGAATCGGCACCACACCGAGGGCGTAGATCGAGTGCAGCTCGGCCGCCTCGGTCTCCGCGGTACCGGTCATGCCGGAGAGCTTGTCGTAGAGACGGAAGTAGTTCTGCAGCGTGATCGTGGCCAGGGTCTGATTCTCCGGCTGGATCTCGACGCCTTCCTTGGCCTCGATCGCCTGGTGCATGCCTTCGTTGTAGCGGCGGCCGACCAGGATGCGTCCGGTGAACTCGTCGACGATGATCACCTCGCCGTCGCGGACGATGTAGTCCTTGTCGCGCACGTAGAGCTCTTTGGCCTTGATAGCGTTGTTCACGTAGCTGACCAGCGGCGAATTGGCAGCCTCGTAGAGGTTGTCGATACCGAGCTGGTCCTCGATGAACTCGACGCCGGCCTCGTGCACACCGATGGTGCGCTTTTTGATGTCGACCTCGTAGTGCAGGTCCTTCTTCAGCAGCGGCGCGATCCTGGCGAACTCCGCGTACCACTTGCTGGAAGCGTCCGCAGGACCCGAGATGATCAGTGGGGTGCGCGCCTCGTCGATGAGGATGGAGTCGACCTCGTCGACGACGGCGAAGTTGTGGCCGCGCTGCACCAGATCGTCCAGCGAGTGCGTCATGTTGTCGCGCAGGTAGTCGAAACCGAACTCGTTGTTGGTGCCGTAGGTGATGTCGGCGTGGTAGGACGTGCGCCGCTGCGCGGGCGTCATGCCGGACAGGATCACCCCGACCTCGAGACCGAGGAAGCGGTGCACACGGCCCATCCACTCGGAGTCGCGCTTGGCGAGGTAGTCGTTGGTGGTGACGATGTGCACACCCTCGCCGCTGATCGCGTTCAGGTAGGCAGGCAGCACCGAGGTGAGCGTCTTGCCCTCACCGGTCTTCATCTCGGCGATATTGCCCAGATGCAGCGCCGCGCCACCCATGATCTGCACCTTGTAGTGCTTCTGGTTCAGCACTCGCCAGGATGCCTCGCGCGCGACGGCGAACGCCTCGAGCAGCAGGTCGTCCAGCAACTCACCGTCGGCGTAGCGTTCCCTGAACTCGTCGGTCTTGGCCCGCAGCTCGGCGTCGGTGAACAGCTCGATCTCCGAACCGAGCGTGAGGACTTCGTCCGCGAGATGGGCCAGGCGCTTGACCGTGCGACCCTCACCAATCCGTAGCAACCTCGTCAGTGTCAGCGCAGGCACGGGTCTCGTCAGTCCTCTGGTCGGTGTGTCATCGTGTTGTCGGCCGCCGCCCGCGTCAGGCCCGAGTGCGGAGCCCAGTCGGGCCGGTGCGCACGGGCCCGTCGGGTATGACGGAATCCGCAGCACGCTTCATGGTAATGCGGCACCCATGGTAAGCGTCGACGAGCAGCGTTGTGCTGCCTCACCCCGGCCCCACCATGTGGTCCCGCCCGTTACTTGCCACCGTACCCGCCGCGCGGCACGCCTCCCAGGCACGGTCGAGTATCACAGCTGGTCGCGTGCACAGATCCATGCGCTGGCCCCGAAGTACGGTCACAGCGAACTTTCAGCGAATCGAATTGCTGCGGAACCCGTTTCAGTCGCGGTGTCGTACGATGTAAGGCGTCTATCGTCCCCGCGCGGGCCCACCCCCGGTAACGGTCTGCCCGCGAGGAGACGACATGTGATGACGGCAGGGCAGCGCAGCTCATGCGGAGCGAGCGACAGCGACGATCGTCTGCTGTGCACAACCCTTCCCCTTGTGATCGAATCGAGTTCACCGAGCTCGGGTCGGCGCAGCCTGCCACAGGCCCGAACAGGGTAAAAGAGGTGTGCCGGTTTCGCTGGATATGCCACAGGGGAAGAGGCGAACCGTTGTGGAGTGAACACAATCGGCGTCGACCAAGGCGTCGGAAGGAGCACCGGGCAGCGTGATCACGAGATTGTCGCCGCAGGACGCGGCGTTCTATCGGCTCGAGTCGAGTAGCAATCCGATCCATATCGGCTCCCTCGCGATCGTCCGAAACACCGACCCCGCGCACGGATCCGAGGAACCCGCACTCGACTACGACCGACTGGTCGATCTTGTCGAGGCCAGGCTCTCGCTGGTGCCGCGCTATCGCCGCAAGGTTCGCGAGATCCCGTTCGCGCTGGGTCGGCCGGTCTGGGTGGAGGACAGCGCCTTCGACATCACCTACCACATTCGGCGGTCGGCGCTGCCCGGTCCCGGCACCGACGAGCAGCTGCACGATCTGGTGGCCCGGCTCGCCTCGCGGCCGTTGGACCAGAGCAGGCCACTGTGGGAGATGTACCTGATCGAGGGTCTTTCCGACGGCCGGCGCGCGATCTTCACCAAGACGCATTCGGCGCTCGTCGACGGGGAAACCGCGCTGGAGATCGGGCACGTGATCCTCGATGCCAGCGCCTCACCACGCGCTTTCGCCGACGACGCCTGGCACGCGCCGCGCGAACCCAACGAGATGGAACTGTTCGTCGGCGCGCTGACCCATCTGGCCGCGCAGCCGCGCGAGGCACTGGAGGTGGCCCGCCATGCGAGCGCGAGCGCCTTCGCGGTAATCGGGGCCGCGGGCAAGGCGGTGGACTCGGTGGTGTCGGCGGTGCGGGTGGCAACCGCCGGCACGCCGGACAGCCCGCTCAACGCCAAGACCTCCCGTAACCGCCGGTTCGATGTCGTCCAGACGGATCTGGAGGACTACCGCAAGATCCGCAAGCGCTTCGACTGCTCGATCAACGACGCCATCCTCGCGGTGGTCACCGGCGCACTGCGCAACTGGCTGTTGTCCCGTGGCGAGGCGCTCACCGAGTCGACGGTGCTGCGTGCGGTGGTGCCGATGTCGGTGTACGTCGAGGGCGTCGACAGCGACCAGCCGCACTCTGCCAGCGAGGTGTCCTCGTTCCTGATCGATCTGCCGGTCGGCGAACCGAACCCGGTGATGCGGCTGTCGCACATCTCGCACGCGACCGAGGCAACCGGCAAGCAACGGCGCGGAGTCAGGGCGCGAACTCTGGTGCACCTGGCCGGGTTCGCTCCGGCCAGCCTGCATGCGATGAGCGTGCGGGCAGCGAGTACGTTCGCAGAACACACGTTCAATCTGGTGATCACCAACGCACCGGGTCCGCAGACACCGATGTTCATCGGTGGCGCGCGGATGCTGGAGATGTATCCGGTGTCGCCGCTGCTCCGCAATCAGGCCTCGAGTATCGGGATCACGTCCTACGACGGGCGCGTCTTCTACGGGCTCAACGCCGACCGCGACGCGATGGCCGACATCGGCGTGCTGGCCGCGTCGGTGCACGAGTCCATGGAGGAGATGCTCGGTGCCTGTATCTGACCAGAACAAGCTGCGGGTCTACATCCCCGCGACGGTGCCGATGCTGCGCGAACTGGTGGCGAACCGGGAATTGCGCGCGGTCAGCGGCACTGCCTTCGCGGTGACCCCCGCGCTGCGCGAGGCCTACGCCTCCGGCGACGACGACGAACTGGCCGAGGTCGCGATGGGCGAGGCCGCCCGCGCCTCGCTGCGGCTGCTCGCCGCCGAACGCGAGGAGCCCGCCGAATCCGCGGACCACGACCCTGCCGACGATGCCGCACCGGCCGAGAGTGACGACGCCGGGCCGACGGCCACGCACAGCCACAGCCCGGTGTACCGGCGCGCGGTGATCGCCGCCGACGTGATCGGCGCGAAACTGCGCTCCGACCTCGACGACGCCGTGGTGCGATTGACGAGTCCCATCAGCTACGACCAGATCGCCTCGGTGCACGTTGACCTCGCCGAGGCCGAGCCTCAGGTCGCCAAGGCCGTCGATGTCGTCGACGCCGCCGACCTCGGCGACACCGATGCCGAGTTCGTGCTCGGCGACGCCGAAGACCACCAGCTCGCCTGGTACGCCGCGCAGGAACTCCCCTTCCTGCTCGAATTGCTGTGAGCGACACCCTCGTGCAAGACCCGCGCTGACAGATCGCCTATCGAACCTGCCGATCCCCGCTCGAACCTACGATGCCGTAACCTGACTGCAAGGCGGCCGTGACAGCGGACACTACGACAGGGAGACGAACGGCAGCGATGGTCTTGAAAAAAGGGGGATTCTCGGTGCAGGGTGTTCGGGAGTGGCTGGAAGCACCGGCCGCCGATGTCGCCGAGCGCGGTGGACGGCTGAACGTGTTGCGCGGCGCCGTCGCGCGGGTCACCACCCCCCTGCTGCCCGACGATTACCTGCATTTGGCCAACCCGCTGTGGTCGGCACGCGAGCTGCGCGGGCGAATCGTCGAGGTGCGCAAGGAAACCGCCGATTCGGCCACCCTGGTCATCAAGCCCGGCTGGGGGTTCGACTGGAAATACGAGCCGGGTCAGTACATCGGCATCGGCATCCTGATCGACGGCCGCTGGCATTGGCGGTCGTACTCGCTCACCTGCCCGCCGAACTGGACCGACCCGGAACACGGCAGCAAGCGGCTGATCTCCATCGCGGTCAAGGCTATGCCCGAGGGCTTCCTGTCCAGCCACCTGGTCAGCGGCGTCGCCGCGGGCACCATCGTGCGGCTCGCCGCGCCGCAGGGCGGCTTCGTGCTGCCCTTCCCGCCGCCGGAGAAGGTGCTCTTCCTCACCGCGGGCAGCGGCATCACCCCGGTCATGTCGATGTTGCGGGCAATGGACCGTCGCGACCGGGTGACCGACGTCGTGCACGTGCACTCCGCGCGCACCGACGACGACGTGATGTTCCGCGCGGAACTGCGCGATATGCACGATCGGCACCCGAGCTTCTCCTCACATCTGCAGCTCACCAGCGAGCAGGGCAAGTTCTCCCTCGCCGAACTGGATGAGCAGTTCCCCGATTGGCGCGAGCGGCAGACCTGGGCCTGCGGCCCGGCCGCGATGCTCGACGAGATCGAGCACCACTGGCGCGATGCGGACATCGCCGATCGACTGCATGTGGAGCGCTTCGAGATCGAGCGCTCCGCGGTCGGCGAAGGCGGCACCGTCACCTTCGGGAAGACCGGACGCAGCGCCGAGGTCGACGGTGCGACCAGTCTCCTGGAGGCGGGCGAGTCGGCCGGGGTCCAGATGCCCTTCGGCTGCCGGATGGGCATCTGCCAAACCTGCGTGGTGACAATAACTTCCGGACATACGCGCGATCTGCGCAACGGTGACGAGCGCCGCGAGGGCGACAAGGTGCAAACCTGCATCTCGGCCGCGGCAGGCGACTGCACACTCGACGTGTAACAACGGGCACCGCGAGCGCACCGTAGTCGGAGCAGCCGCCAGGTACCCTCGAGGTAATTCCAGCAGCGAAAGGACCCCGGTGGCCATCACCGATATCAAGGCGTTCGCCCATCTCACGGCCGCGGACATCGAAACACTGGGGCAGGAGCTCGATTCGATTCGCCGCTCGGTGGAGCTGTCGCGCGGGGAACGGGACGCGAAGTACATCCGCCGGACCATTGCCGCGCAGCGGGCGCTCGAAGTCGCCGGGCGCGCGGTGCTGTTCGGCAGCCGCAACCGTTGGGCGTGGCTCGGCGGCACGGCCCTGCTGTCGGTCGCGAAGATCATCGAGAACATGGAGCTCGGGCACAACATCAGCCACGGGCAGTGGGACTGGATGAACGATCCGGAGATCCACTCGAGCTCGTGGGAATGGGATATGACCGGTCCCTCGTCGCAGTGGCGGCGGGCGCACAACTACTCCCACCACACCTACACCAACGTGCTCGGCAAGGACGAGGACCTGGGCTTCGGAATCCTGCGGATGACCCGCGACGAGGAGTGGCGGCCGATCCACCTGGTCCAACCGTTCGCCAACGTCCTGCTCGCCGCGACCTTCGAGTGGGGCATTGCGCTGCACGACTGGGACATCGAAAAGCAGCTGTCCGGCACGCCCAAGCAACTGATGTCGGAGCCGAACAAGGAATTCGCCCGCAAGATCACCCGCCAGGTGGCCAAGGACTTCGTGTTCTGCCCGGCGCTGACCGGCCCCGCGTGGAAGAGCACGCTGAAGGCCAACGCGACGGCCAACTTCGTGCGCAACCTGTGGGCCTACGCGGTGATCTTCTGCGGCCACTTCCCCGACGGCGCAGAGAAATTCACCGTCGAGCAGCTCGAGGGCGAGACCAGTGGCGAATGGTATCTGCGGCAGATGCTCGGCAGTGCCAACTTCAAGGCCGGTCCGGTCATGGCGTTCATGAGCGGCAACCTCTGCTACCAGATCGAGCACCACCTGTTCCCCGACCTGCCGAGCAATCGGTACTCGGAGGTCGCGGTCCGCGTGCGCGAGCTGTGCGACAAGTACGACCTGCCCTACACCACCGGCTCGCTCGGCAAGCAGTACCTGCTGGCCTTCCGGACCATCCACAAGCTGGCATTGCCGGACCGGTTCCTGCGCCGCACCGCCGACGATGCCCCGGAGACCTCCTCGGAGCGCAAGTTCGCGGGCATCTCCATGCCGACCATGCCGTCGATGCCGAACACCGAGCGGTGGGCCGACCGTTGGAACGAGACGCACTGGCTGCCCGTCGACCCGGAGACCGGTCAGCGACGCGGTCTGCGTTCGGCGCTGAACGAGGCCAAAGTGGTGCTGAAGGAAAAGGCACGGCACGAGAAAGAAGTACTGCGCGAGGCCAAGGTAGCGCTGCAGGAAAAGGCCAGGCAGGAACAGGCGACGTTGCGTCGAAAAGCCGCGCGGGAGCGAGCGTTACGCCGCATTCGGCGCAAGCGCTGACATAGCAGACCCCGGCCGCCTTTGCAATGGGGGATTTGCCACATCTCGAGGCCTATCCCCGCAACCTACGGTCTCGTAACTTACGGTACTGTAACCGCCATGGCGATCTCGGATGTCAAGGAATACGCACACCTCACCGAAGCCGATGTAGAAGCGCTCGGCGCGGAGTTCGATGCGATCCGCCGTGATATCGAAGCCTCGCGCGGCGTGCGCGACGCGCAGTACATCCGCAACGTTATCCGGCTGCAGCGCGCCCTCGAGATCAGCGGCCGCGCCGTGCTGTTCGCCAGCTTCCTGCCGCCGGCCTGGCTGGCGGGCGTCGCCCTGCTCGGCACCGCCAAGATCATCGAGAACATGGAGATCGGGCACAACGTCATGCACGGCCAGTGGGACTGGATGAACGATCCCGAGGTCCACTCCAGCTCGTGGGAATGGGACAACACCGGGCCGTCCAAGCACTGGAAGCAGACGCACAACTACCTGCACCACAAGTACACCAACGTGCTCGGCATGGACGACGACATCGGCTACGGGCTGCTGCGCGTCACCCGCGACCAGCGCTGGAAGCCCTTCAATATCGGCAACCCCGTCTACAACCTGCTGCTACAGCTGTTCTTCGAATACGGTGTCGCGGTCCAGCATCTGGAGCTGGGCAAGGTGGGCCGGTACAAGGAGGGCTCACCCGAGCGGGCCGAGTTCGAGGTCAAGCGCCGCGAGGTGCTGTTGAAGATCGGCAAGCAGGTAGGCAAGGATTACCTCTTGTTCCCGCTGCTGACCGGCCCCGCGTTCCTCTCGACGCTGACCGCGAACATCGCCGCCAATATGGTCCGCAACGTCTGGACCAACGCGGTGATCTTCTGCGGACACTTTCCCGACGGCGCCGAGAAGTTCACCAAGGCCGACATCGATGGTGAATCCAAGGGCCAGTGGTACCTGCGCCAGATGCTGGGCAGCGCCAACATCTCCGGCGGCCCCGTCCTGCATTTCATGACCGGCAACCTCAGCCACCAGATCGAGCACCACCTCTTCCCCGACCTGCCGAGCAACCACTACGCCGACATCGCGGTGAAGGTGCGCGCCCTCGCCGAAAAATACGACCTGCCCTACACCACCGGCTCGCTGCCGGTGCAGTACTTCAAGTCCTGGCGCACCATCCTCAAGCTGGCGCTGCCCAACAAGTACCTGCGCGCCACCACCGACGATGCCCCCGAGACCGCCTCGGAACGCAAGTTCGAGGGTGACACCCACCCGACGATCGACCCGATCACCGGCAAGCGCCGCGGCCTGCGCACGGCGCTCACCGAGAGTCGTCGTCGTTTCACCCGCCGCGCCGTGTCCATCGGCTGATCAGCCGCCCACACCGTTTGCCTTCGTCTTTCCCGCCGCGGTCAACCCGCACGCGACTGCCTCGACCGCGGCGCTGATCGACCGATGCACCTCATATCCCCCGAGCAGCCGTCGACGAGGCACACAACCTATGTCCCGGGTGCAGGTGACGGTTCGCTGCTGGTTGACTGGCCTGGTGTGTGCTGATCATTTGAGCGTGTACGACGCCATCCGGTTGCGACGCGATGTGCGGGCGGAGTTCACCGGAGACGTCGTCGATGATGCGACGCTGTGGCAGATACTCGATGCCGCTCATCGGGCGCCGAGTGTCGGCCACTCACAGCCGTGGGACTTCGTGGTCGTGCAAGATCCGGTGACCCTGCGTAGGTTCGCCGACCACGTTGCGGACAAACGGATCGAATTCCGGGATGCGCTGCCGCCGGAGCGTGCGGCGACGTTCGAGCCGATCAAGATCGAGGGCATCACCGAGAGCGGCACCGGCATTGTGGTCACCTACGACCACAACCGCGGTGGCCCCCAGGTGCTCGGGCGGGCAACCGTCCCCGAAACCGGTGTCTACTCTGCGGTTCTGGCGATCCAGAACCTCTGGCTGGCCGCAACCACAGAGCAGATCGGGGTCGGCTGGGTGTCGTTCTACGATGCGGAATTCCTCACCGATCTTGTCGGCCTCCCGGACGGCATCCGTCCGGTCGCCTGGCTCTGCGTCGGCCCGGTCCACGAATTCCAGCGGGTTCCCGACCTGGAACGGTTCGGCTGGCGCACCGGACGTCCCCTGGCGGACGCAGTGCACCAGGAAACCTACCGGAACTGAGCGGCCGGGCTCAGACGCGCTCCAGTACCGCCGAGGCGCCGATGCCACCCGCGGCGCAGATGCCGAGGAGGGCGGCGCTCTTGCCGGTGCGGGCGAGCTCGTTGGCCATGGTGGTGACCATGCGGGCGCCGGTCGCGCCGAACGGATGGCCGAGCGAGACCGAGCCGCCGTGCACGTTGAGCTTGTCGATGTCGACCGCGCCGACCGCGGTGTCCCGGTCGAGCCTGGTCTTCGCCCATTCGTCGCTGTTCAGTGCGGCGAGCACCGACAGAGTCTGGGCGGCGAACGCCTCGTGTATATCGACGAAGTCGATGTCGCCCAAGGACATTCCGGCCTTGTCCAAAGCCCGTGGCATGGAGATGGCGGGGCCGATGAGCACCTGGTCGGTCGGATCGACGCTCACGTAGCTCCAGGAACGGAAGGCGGCAAGCGGCCGGTAGCCGAGTGCGTGCGCCTTCTCCTCGCTCATCAGCAGCACCGCGGAGGCGCCGTCGGTGAGCGGGCTGGCATTGCCTGCGGTGACGCTGCCGTCGGCGGCGAACACCGGCTTCAGGCGCGCCAGCTTCTCGATGCTGGTGTCCCCGCGCACCAACCCGTCACGCGCTACCTCGACGCCCTGCGGGGTGCGCACCCGCAGTACTTCGTCGTCGAAGCGTCCCGACTCGATGGCAGCGGCGGCGCGGTGGTGTGAGCGCGCGGCGAATTCGTCCTGGTCGGCGCGGCTGACACCGTGGATGCGGGCCATCTTCTCCGCCGACTCCCCCATCACCTCACCGGTGGTGCGCTCGGCGATCTTCGGCCTGCTCGGCAGCAGATCGGTGAATGGCGCGAGCTGCGCGATCGCGGACAGGAAATCCTTCGGCTTCGGATTGCCGAGGGCGAGCGGCGCGGCCGCGTGCACCACTTTTTGCGGCAGCTTCACCTCGGCATTGCTGGTGGAATCGCTGCCACCGGCGATCATGATGTCGTACTCGCCGCGCTCGATCGCCGCGGCCGCCGACGTCACCGCCTGCAATCCGGACGCACAGGCTCGCGTCACCGTGTACCCCTCGCACCCGGCGTCGAGCCCCAGATCCAGCGCGATCTCCCGAGCGATGTTCGGTGCAACGCTCGGCAGGATCACCCCGCCCCACACAATGGCCTGCACCTGCGCGCCCGGCAGCCCGGTCCGCTCGAGCAGGCCCCGCACCGCAGCATCCGCCAGTGCGATCGAGTCCATTCGCGTGTATTCGGCGAACGCCCGCACGAACGGCGTCCGGGCGCCGGAAACAATGACAGCACGGCGAGCAGCTTTGGTAGCCATGGGTTTTCCCTTCGAGAGCCTCGACTCTCTAACTTACTCCAAGGTAAGTTCCGGCGCCACGCCCCCGGCTCAGCGATCCCCTCCAGTGCCGCTGAGCCGGTTCGTCGCCGGTGAGCCGGCCTGCCGCGCGCCATTGCGCAACAGACCGGGCGCCAGTCCCGGCGAACGCCCCTGCTCGTTCCGGAACTGCCCAAAGCCGACACTTTGCAAGGCCGACGTCGTCCACTCGGCGCGAAGAAACAGTAGCAATTTTCTCATAGATTTTTCAAATGTTTTCTATCAACTTGTCTTTTTGGCTACGCTGGATCTACCATGAGGCCCACTATGCAGAGCCCTTCGGAGCTGTCGCGACAGAAGCGCTTCGGCCGAATCATCAAGGAGCGCCGGGATGAACTCGGCCTCACCCAGATGCAGATCGGTGATCTTGGAGGGCCCTCGGCGCCGACGATCAGGAAGATCGAAGACGGCGACGCAGCAATCAGCACACACACACTCAACAAACTCGACGCGCCCCTGCGCTGGCTGCCGGGCAGTGCCGCGCGCACCTACGCGGGCGGCGCCCCGGCCGCACACGACGTCGACGTACACGCGCCGAGATCCGACGAATCGATCGTGTCGGGACCCGATTCGATCCGTTTCGAAATCTCGGACCTGACCGGCCTGCTCGCGGCGGCCGGCCGACTCAACGACGCGGTCGAGCGCGGCCGAACGACCGAACCCCATGTGGTCTCGGCGATTTCGGACCTCAACGCTGTCGTCTCCCGATTATCGGCGCGCTATGCGACGGCAATGCTCGAACGCAACGGCGGGCCGGGCAGGCACCTGCATCCGCTCGTCGAGATGGCGTTTGCGCATCTGCTGGAGGTGCCCGCCGAGGCCGACGATCCGTCGGAGTTCGAAGAGCGCCGCTATCGCCGCTGGTTGGCAGGCCGAACCGAGGACGTGGACGCCACCACCGAGGCCCGGTTTCGGGCCCGCTGGCTGGCAGCCAACAATGGTCCGACACCGATCCGTAACGGCAGGCACTGAGGGTGAAGGACATGACCGACGACGCGGCGGCCCGAGCAAGTCTCGCGCTCAGCCAGAAGATCAACCGGCTGTTCGCAACCGTGCACCCACGCTCGGCTCCCGAACGCAGTACATCGTCGGTGGCCGAGCACGTCAGCGACCAACTGCGGCGCGAGGTGCGCGAGAGTGACATCGACAGATTGCGCCGCGGCGAATTCGACGAGGCGGCCGCCGCGGTCGATACCACCGTGCTCACCGCGATCGCCCAGTGCTTCGGCGTGAGCGCCGACTACCTCACCACGTCGGGGCTGGCCGCGGTTGCGATCGACCGGGAATTGGAGCTGCTCGCGACCATGCGCGACGCCAATGTCGCGAGCATCGCACTGCGCGGTTCCGACATCGATCCCGCCATGCTCACCGCCATCATCGAGAGCGCGGATCGACTCGGGCCACCGACTCGGTAACATCGTCTCCTACCGGGGCGGGAACCGTAGTGCCGCTGTAGGTAGGAGATCGCATCGAATGGCCGGTTTGGACAGCCGATTTCGGGAACTTTCCCGGACCGTCCCGATACCCCACCCGTGGGATCTGCCGACCTACCTGAACGCAGTCGCCGCCCATCGCGGCCGGACGATCACCCTGCTTCCCGTCGACACACCCATCCTCTCGGGCACCGGCTGCGGCACCGGCAGCGGCCTGTGGATCGCCAAGCACGACAGCGACGTCATCGCCTATGGCGCGGACACCACCGAATGGCATGCCGAGCACATCATCGTCCACGAACTCGGGCACATGCTGCTCGGACACGGCGCCGAACCGTCACGTCCCTCGACGCAGAACTACGCCGTGATCACCGATCTGCTCCCCTCGATCTCCCCGGAATCCATCGCACACGTCCTCGGTCGCAGCGATTACGAATCCACCCGCGAGCGCGACGCCGAAACCTTCGCCGACCTGGTCATGCTCCAGGCCATGCGCCCCCAACGCCGAGAATCCTTGCTACACAAGACGTTCTTCCGCGACAGACGGTGAACGACCGCGTGCATCGCAGTCTCCGGGCATCCAACTCGGTGCGCTGAATACCCGGAGAGGCGGGAGCGTGGTTAGTACGCGAGCCGGATGAGGCCGTAGTCGAAGGCGTGCCGACGGTAGACGACCGACGGTCGGTCGGTCTCTTTGTCCTGGAAGAGGAAGAAGTCGTGGCCGACGAGTTCCATCTGGTAGAGGGCGTCATCGACGGACATCGGAGTCGCGGCGTGGACCTTGGTGCGGACGATGTGACCGGGGCCGGCCTCGTAGTCCGTTGCCTCCGACGTTTCGGAAGCACGGCGGCCTTCACCCTCGGGGTGGTCGTGCGCCATAGTGCCGTTGGCGTGAACGAACAGGGAATCGTCGATCAGGTCCGCGGTGGCCTGGGCAACGGACACCGGGGTCTTATCGCCGTAGTGCACCCGGCGCCGATCCTTGGTCCGGCGCAACCGGCTCTCCAGCTTCGCAGTCACCGATTCGAATGCGGCATAGAAGCTGTCCGCGCAGGCCTCCGCCCGGACGATCGGCCCCTTGCCGCGTGCGGTGATCTCGACTCGCTGGCAGCTCTTGCGCTGTCGACGATTTCGTTCATGGAAGAGCTCGACGTCGAAGAGGAAGATCGACGGATCGAAACGTTCGAGTCGGGAGAGTTTCTCCGCGACGTAGATTCGGAAGTGATCAGGTACCTCGACGTTGCGACCTTTCACCACGACGTCCGCGCTAGGTGTCCTAGGACGGTCCGCTGGGGGTTGCTCTGTCTGATCCTGGGTGCCGGAATCCAGCACCAAAGAATCGGCATCTTTCACTGAAGGTCGTGAAGAAGTCGTCACGCGTACCTCCCGGATATGGCCGCACAAACCGATGCACGTGCGGCGGGATGAGCCGTGCCGATTGACAATCTCTCGGCACATTGATGTCCGAGGCGCCACCTCCAAACTGCCGGTTCGGGTGTGTGACCGCGACGGTAGTACGACATCGGGCGGTCCGCCAGTGTTCACGCAAATTTCCCGGAGTCAAGCAGCACACGTCACCACCACGGCACGTACCGGCACCCCGATTCCGGCTAACACCCGGACCGATTCGGAGGCGGTGGCTCCGGTCGTCAGCACGTCGTCGACCAGCACTACCTCGACATTCTCCGGCATCACCGCCCCACCGCAGCGACTGCGCGCCACCACGATTCGGCCCCGGAGATTGTGCCGCCGCTGCGCGGCTGTCAAGCCCACCGAATCCCGCACACCCCACCACACCCGCAACATCGGTACCACCCGGCAATCGGGCAGCCACCTCGCCGCCGCATGGGTCGTATGCACCACGGGATCCCCGCCCCGGCGGCGCGCGGCCACCCTTCTGCTCGGCGCCGGAATCAACACCAGCGGCCGGCCCTCGGCCCGCAATAGCGCTAACGCAGTCGACAGTGCCATGCCGAGCGGCTCCGCCAGATCGCGGCGCCCGTGCTCCTTGGCCGAGAGTACCGCCCGCCGCCCAGGACCCGCATACTTCGTGAGCGCCCAGCACGGCACCCCGGGCTCGGTACGCGGCCGCACCCGCACCGGCCCGTGTGTCAGCACCGCCGCACAATCGGCGCACCAGCCGACCCCGGCCGCCCCGCATCCGGCACAGGCCGACGGCAGCACGAGATCCAGCAGTGTCCGCATCGCCCGAGTGTGCGCGCACCCACCGACAAGTTCGATCGACCGACCTCGCGACGTAATCCGAGCGCTGCCACTGAGATGGTAAGTCGGCTTGGTGACCGATTCCGTTCCAGCACAACCATTACGCCGCTACGCGGGTGGGTCCGAAGCATTCAACGGGTCACCGATTGCCGGTAGCGCTCGAGCGCACCCGCGGGCGATCGGACAACCACGACGATCAGCCGGGCAGGACCGGAATGGCATTCGCGCCGAGACCGGGCACCTCACGCCAGTAGGGCTCGCCACCGCCTGGGTTGCTGGTCAGCTCCAGTACCGCACGCAAATCCGCGACGTACTGGTGTTCCGGTGAGGCGCTCACCAGCCGCACCGGCGGGGTCAGATTCTGGCTTGTCTGCGGGAGCGGTTGGGAACCGTCCACGGACACAGAACTCACCGGGTCGACATCGCCCGCGCGGGCGATGAGCAGGGTGTCGGCACCGAGCCAGTCCACCGAGACGGCGGCCGTGCTCAGTCCGACGGCCAGCGGAAGCGGTGAGGTCAGGGCGTACTTGCCGTTCGGCTGTGGGACGATGACCGCGACATAAACCTTGCCGTCGGCGATCAGCGCAGCACGCACCCCG
Organism: Nocardia sp. CWNU-33; assembly: GCF_046764895.1. Taxonomy (NCBI): domain Bacteria; kingdom Bacillati; phylum Actinomycetota; class Actinomycetes; order Mycobacteriales; family Nocardiaceae; genus Nocardia; species Nocardia sp. CWNU-33. Next base: position 145,381 of record NZ_JBKOQN010000008.1, read on the forward strand.
GTTCGGGAAACCCGTAGTTCGGTTATCGGCAGCCGGAATGTCAGGCTGGGAATCGCCGAGGTCAGCGCCGAGATGTCGACATCCTGCACCGAGACGGTTCCGGTGGTCCGGTCGTTGACCGCGCGGATCACCCGTTCGCCGTCTATGACCACCCATGCGGCACTGCCGTCGGCATTCCAGGATGGCCTGGAGATGGTCGTGCCCTCGGCGACGGGGAACGCATTGCCGCCGTAGCTGCCGACCATCAGCGTGCGCGGCGGTTCGGGGGGCGGCCGACCGGCATCGGCGACGGCAGCGACCAGTTGGCCATCCGGTGACAGACCCACCGACTGCAGGTTGTTCACAGCACCGAAGTAACCGGGCGGGGTGACCATTCCGTCCGCAGTGACCTGCACGAGGGATCCGTTGCGCAGGGCGTGCAATCCGATTCGATTCTTCGTGTGTGCCGCCACGCTGAGATGGTCGACGTCGGCGACCGACCAGTCTGCGAATCGATCGTCCAGCGGTTTGCCGTCTGCAAACAGCATGTACGGGCCGAGGATGTCGGCGCCTGCCAGCGTGAGGACCACCTGCCCGGCAAGCAGCTCTCGGTCGCGTGGCGACAGATTGGTGGCGCCTGCGAAGTCGATGCGCACCCCGCCGAGCCCGACACCGACTTCACCGGGATCGCTGCCCGCCTTGGTGATCGGACCGCGCAGCGTGACCGGCGGCGCCAGCTCGTTGCGCACCACGGTCGCCAGTGCGGGCTGGCTGCCCTCGGTGAGCAGGGTCATCAGTCGTTGGGTCAATTGATTCTTGGCAACCGAGATCCACCGCAGATCGGGGACCACGGTGGTGCCGGAGGGGTCGATGAAATACAGCACGTAACGCCGGTAGGACTTGGCGAACGCGGAGTGGTCCATGATCACGCCGTCCGGCACCTGGTCGATGCGCCACTCACCGTCGACCTTCGACATTTCGATCTTGTTTTCCAGCGGTAAGTCGTTTGCCCGATAGGCGCCGTCCGGCGCCAGCTCACCGACCTTGTGCGTTCGGATCACATAGGTCGCCTTGTCTCCGACACGCGATTCACGCAGCGTGTCCGTCTTCTCGACGATCGTCGTGCTCGCCGTGTCGTCCCATTGCGCCGACGCCGACGGCGTCATGTACTGCCGAGCGGCCAGGTGCCGGTTGGTCGGATCCGCGGTGGCCTGCAGGAAATCACGCAGCAGCAGGTCGGGATCGCGTCCCGCGATGGGCGGCGGCGGACCGTCGTTGGTCGGCTCCCTGTTGATGGTGCCGAGCGCCTGTGGCGCCGAGGACTCCGGCAGACTCGCACATCCGGTCAGCATCAGCAACGCCGCGATGGCGGCCGCACCGAGCGCGGACCGCCGGTGCGACATCGGATACCAGGCACGCATCCTCATGACTGTAGGTCTCCCGGTTCGGTGGCTTCGGCGTCGGCGGCGGCACTCTGGTCGGTCTGCGGTCCCGTGCCGTTCGTCACCTCGGCCCGCTCGACCGGTTCCGGCTCCGCCACCACCGCGGTCCGCTCGGCCTCGCCATTGCTCGCGGGCGCGGCTTCGACCGCACGCAGCTGTGCGTGCTTGCGCAACACGGGCTCGAGCGGCAGCGGGCTGGCACCGAGCTTCTTGCCGCGCACCAGCGGCAGCGTAAGCCGGAAGCAGGCGCCAACTCCTACCTCGCCCCACGCCTCCAGCTTGCCCTCGTGCAGGTTCGCGTCCTCGACGCTGATCGACAGCCCGAGTCCGGTGCCACCGGAACGACGCATCCGCGACGGATCCGAGCGCCAGAATCGGTTGAAGACGAGCTTCTCCTCGCCAGGTCGCAGGCCGATGCCCTGATCGCGGACGATCACCGCGACCGCGTTGGCATCGAGATCGCCGCGCATCCGGATGAGCACCGGCTTGCCCTCACTGTGGTCGATCGCGTTGGCGAGCAGATTGCGCAGCACCCGCTCGACCCGGCGCGGATCGACCTCGGCGACCAACGGATCCTCCGGCAAATCGATCACGACCTCGACGCCGGCCTCCTTGGCCAAATGCCGGACGGTCGAGATCGCGGCCCGCGCGCACATCCGCACGTCGAGGGATTCGACCTGGAGTTCGGCGACGCCCGCGTCGTGACGGCTGATCTCGAGCAGATCGTTCAACAGGCCCTCGAAGCGGTCCAGCTCGGTGACAAGCAGTTCGGCGCTTCGGGCGAGTGCGGCGTCGAGATCGTCGCTGCTGCCGTGGATCAGATCTGCGGCCATGCGCACGGTGGTCAGCGGGGTCCGCAGCTCGTGGCTGACATCGGAGGTGAAGCGACGTTGGAGATTGCCGAACTCCTCCAGCTGGGTGATCTGGTTGGACAGGCTCTCGGCCATCTCGTTGAAGGCCTGGGCCAGGCGCGCCATGTCGTCTTCGCCGCGCACCAGCATGCGCTCCTTGAGCCTGCCGTCAGCGAAACGGCCCGCGATCCGCGCGGCCGAACGGATCGGCAGCACCACCTGACGGGTGACTAGCGCGGTGATAGCGGCGAGTAGAACCAGCAGCACAATGCCGCCGATCAGCATGGTGCCGCGCATCAGCGACAGACTGCGTTCTTCGTTCGCCAGCGGGAAGATCAGATAGATCTGCAGTGTCGGGATCTCGGCGCTCGGGCTGCCGATGATCAGCGCACGGCCACGGTAGCCATCGGGGTCGGAGACCGTGGCGAACTGATAGCTGACCTGGTTGCGCTCGACATAGCGGCGCAACTCCTCCGGTACCTCCTGGATCGGGCCGGTCGAGATCTGCTGCAGCGGCGTGCCGCCGACGATGCTCAGCGCCGAGTCGAAACTGCCTGCCGCACCGCTGGACTGGCCGGTGCCGCCGCGGTTGGACAGCGCGTTGCGCGCGTCGGCGAGGCGCTGCTGCTGGGTGCCGATGTCGTGCACGCCCGCGAGCTGGTTCTCCACCGTGTTACGGGCGCGATCCATCTCCTCGACCGCCGCGTTGATCTTGGCGTCGAGTAATCGATCGGTGATCTGACTGGTCAGCACCACGCCGAGGATCGTGATGACGATCAGCGACAAGGTGAGCGTGGAGACGATGACGCGCAATTGCAGCGAACGACGCCACACATGGCCGAGCGCGGTGCCGACTTCCTTGAACCAGGCGATCACCGGTGCGAGCGATCGTTCGAGACGGTGGGCCACCCCTTCCCCATCGTTCGAACGATCGGCATCGCCTTCGATCACGGGGGTCCGGCCTTGTAACCGACGCCGCGGACGGTGAGCACGATCTCCGGGTTCTCCGGATCTTTCTCGACCTTCGCGCGCAGTCGCTGCACGTGCACGTTCACCAGGCGGGTGTCGGCGGCATGCCGGTAGCCCCAGACCTGCTCGAGCAGCACCTCTCGGGTGAACACCTGGCGGGGCTTGCGGGCGAGCGCGACAAGCAGATCGAACTCCAGCGGAGTCAGCGAGATCTGCGCACCGCCGCGCGTCACCTTGTGGGCGGGCACGTCGATGACGATGTCGGCGATCGACAGCAGCTCGGCGGGCTCCTCCTCGGTGCGGCGCAGGCGGGCACGCACCCTGGCAACAAGCTCCTTGGGCTTGAACGGCTTGACGATGTAATCGTCGGCACCGGACTCCAGACCGAGCACGACGTCGACCGTGTCGGTCTTCGCCGTGAGCATCACGATCGGAACTCCGGAGTCGGCCCGCAGCACACGGCATACATCGATGCCGTTCATGCCGGGCAGCATCAGGTCCAGCAACACAAGATCGGGGCGGATCTCCCGAACCGCCGCCAGCGCCTGCGTACCGTCACCGACCACATGCGGGTCGAACCCTTCCCCGCGCAAGACGATCGTGAGCATCTCAGCGAGCGCCATATCGTCGTCGACGACCAGAATCTTGGGCTTCATAATTACTATGGTGTCATCTCTCCGGCTCGGATCGGGCCGCCACGCCAACACTCGTGGGATCCCGCGGCACATCCAACCTTATCGGCCTGCAATTTCGGCTAGTCGCGAGGCCAATGAGGCCGGATCGTCATCGGATCGGTATATCCACCACCGGCCGTGCCAGTCCCGTTCGGCCAGCTCGCGGTACACCTCGAGGGTGCGCTGCTGCAGTCCGCCGTCGCGTTCGTAGGCGTCGAGAGCGCGGCTGTCGTCGAGTTCGCCTCGGCTGCGGGCACGCTCGGCCGCCACTTCCGTCGAGACCTCCAGCAGCACTTGCAGCGTCGGCTCGGGCATGCCGAACCTGCCGAATTCCAATTCGGCTGTCCAGCGCGCGATCTCACCGTCCATGGATTGGTGCAGCCGGGCCGCGTTGTATGCCGCGTTGGAGGCCACGTAGCGGTCCAGGATCACGATGTCATTGTCCGCCAGGAGTTTCGACAACTCGTCACGGGCATCGGCCCGATCGAGCGCGAACAGCAAAGCCATCGCATACACCGACGCCGCGAGATCACCGTGCTTGCCGTGCAGCGCCTCGGCGGCCAGGTCCGCATGCACCGAACGCCCGTAGCGTGGGAAGGCCAGCGTGGCCGTCCGCAGTCCACGCGCGGCGAGCATCGCGACGACGGCGTCGGTCAGCGTGCGTTTGCCCGCACCGTCGAGGCCTTCCACCGCAATCAACACGCCCATGGTCAGGAGGCTACATGCGCCGTGTTCGGCACCGAACGACAGTGTCCCGCCGACCGCAGGGGCCGGCGGGACACATGTTCTTCACCGCGCGTACTCGGTGCCGACGAGGCGTCAGTACCGATAGTGCTCCGGCTTGTACGGGCCTTCGACGTCGACGCCGATGTACTCGGCCTGATCCTTGGTGAGCTTGGTCAGCGTGCCGCCGAGCGCCTCGACGTGGATCTTGGCGACCTTCTCATCCAGGTGCTTGGGCAGCCGGTAGACCTCGTTGTCGTACTCGTCCGGCTTGGTCCACAGTTCGATCTGCGCGATCACCTGGTTGGAGAAGCTGTTGGACATGACGAACGAGGGGTGGCCGGTGGCGTTGCCCAGGTTCAGCAGGCGGCCCTCCGACAGCACGATGATCGCCTTGCCGGACTCCTTGAACGTCCACAGGTCGACCTGCGGCTTGATGTTCAAACGCGTTGCGCCGGAACGCTCCAGCGCCGCCATGTCGATCTCGTTGTCGAAGTGACCGATATTGCCGAGGATGGCCTGGTCCTTCATCGCCTTCATGTGATCGAGGGTGATGATGTCCTTGTTGCCGGTCGAGGTGATGACGATGTCGGCGTTGCCGATCGCCTGCTCGACGGTGACGACGTCGTAGCCGTCCATCAGCGCCTGCAGCGCGTTGATCGGATCGATCTCGGTGACCTGCACCCGAGCGCCCTGTCCGGCAAGCGATTCTGCGCAGCCCTTGCCGACATCGCCGTAGCCGCAGATCAAAACCTTCTTGCCGCCGATGAGCACATCGGTGCCGCGGTTGATGCCGTCGATCAGCGAGTGCCGGGTGCCGTACTTGTTGTCGAACTTCGACTTGGTGACCGAGTCGTTGACATTGATGGCCGGGAACACCAGCTCACCTGCGGCGGCGAACTGGTAGAGCCGCAGCACGCCGGTGGTGGTCTCCTCGGTGACACCCTGCACCGAGTCGGCGATTTTGCCCCACTTGGTCTTGTCGGTCTCGAAGCGCTCGCGCAGCAGGTTCAGGAAGACCGTGTACTCGGCCGAGTGGTCCTCGTCCGCGGGCGGCACCACGCCGGCCTTCTCGAACTGCGCACCGCGCAGCACGAGCATGGTGGCGTCGCCACCGTCGTCGAGGATCATGTTGGCGGGCTCACCCGGCCAGGTGAGCATCTGCTCGGCGGCCCACCAGTACTCCTCCAGTGTTTCGCCCTTCCAGGCGAAGACCGGCGTGCCCTTGGGCTCCTCGACGGTGCCGTTCGGACCGACGACGATGGCCGCGGCGGCATGGTCCTGGGTGGAGAAGATGTTGCAGGAGGCCCAGCGCACCTCGGCGCCGAGACTCACGAGGGTTTCGATCAGCACTGCGGTCTGGATCGTCATGTGCAGCGAACCGGAGATCCGCGCACCCTTCAGCGGCAGCACCTCCGCGTATTCGCGGCGCAGCGCCATCAGGCCGGGCATTTCGTGCTCGGCGAGGAGGATTTCCTTGCGGCCGAACTCGGCCAGCGACAGGTCGGCCACCTTGTAATCGATGCCGTTGCGGACATCGGCGGTCAGGGACGTGCGTGCGGGAAGTTCTGAGGTCGTCATCTGCCTCTATCAGCCTCTCCTGGTTCGTCAGTACCGAGGCAAGGCTAGTCGCTGAATCAGCCCCTGGACTATGCGGCTGCCTCGCCTTCGCTCCCCACTGCGCGGGCGAAGGTCGGACTTCGTCCGGCAGCGTCCATTATGCGGTCACCCCGTAGGACGACAGAATACGGCGGCGCTTGCGTGGCTGAATGTTCGCCAGGGTGATGTCACCGTCGTAGTGGGCGAGCACCCGGTGATCCATCACAGCGCGCCACAGCGGCGGAATCGTCGCGAACACGATCATCGTGGCGTATCCGGCAGGCAATTGCGGCGCCTGCACCGAGCTACGCAAGGTCTGGTAGCGACGGCCGGGATTGGCGTGATGGTCGCTGTGGCGTTGCAGATGGAACAGGAAAATGTTGGTGACGAGCCGGTCGCTGTTCCAGCTGTCGCGCGGGGAGCATCGCGCGTAGAGCCCGTTGGGCCTGCGCCCGCGCAGCAGCCCGTAGTGCTCGACGTAGTTCACCGTCTCCAACAGGGCGATTCCGATCACGGCCTGCAGCAGCAGCCAGGGCAGCGCCCGCCAGCCGAACAGGCCGAGCAGCAGACCGAACAGCGCAAGGCTCATCGACCACGCCTGCAGGATGTGGTTGTGCACGCTCCACCAGCGGTGGCCCTTGCGCGTCAAGCGCTCGCGTTCCAGTGCGATCGCCGAACGGAACCCGCCGGAAACGGTGCGCGGCAAGAACTCCCAGAGCGACTCGCCCATTCTGGCGCTGGCCGGATCCTCCGGAGTCGCCACCCTGGCGTGATGTCCACGGTTGTGCTCGACGAAGAAATGGCCGTAGCCCGACTGGGCCAGCGCGATCTTGGCGAGCCAGCGCTCCAGGTGCTCGACCCGATGCCCGAGTTCGTGCGCCGCGTTGATGCCGATGCCGCTGACGAATCCCAAAGTGGCCGCGAGCCCGAGCTTGTCGACGAAGCTGAGCTGGTCACCCGCCCACATGTAGCTGGCGATGCCGAGTCCGATCAGCTGGATCGGCAGGAATAGGTAAGTGCACCAACGGTAGTAGCGATCGTTGGACAGCAGCTCGTAGTCCTCGTCGCGCGGGTTGTTGCCGTCGTCGCCGATCACCCAGTCCAATACCGGAATGACGATCAGCACGATGATCGGGCCCACCCACCAGAAAGCGACGACGCCGGTGTGCAAGACCAGTTGTGATGGCAACAGTGCGCTGGACGGAGCGATCAAGCCCAGAATCCACAGATGGCGTTTGGGGTCTGGCGACCCCGTCGGTTTGCCAACCGAATGCACGTTTGACCACCTAAGTAAGTACCCCAACTCGGACGCTTGACAATACATACAGACTTATCGAACCTTCCACACCGGGAAGGCATCGAAAGATGTTGGCAGTTACATGCCTAACAGTCGGTTTCTAAGGGCATTGCCAGGCGAGATCAGCCACCGCACCTTTCCGGCAAACCGCCGTCGGTTCCCGCGGCTGCGCTAACTCCGCTCGCGTGCCGCCAGAATTGCCTCGACGTACGGACTCAGCAAATCACTCAGATCGGCGGGCGCATTCCGCCCCGGCGCGGGCGGTGTCGGGATGTAGCTCAGGGCGATGCGCACCAGCGCGTGTGCCAGAACCGTCGACTCCGCCGCCGTCGCGGCCACCCAGCTGTGCTGGAACGCGACAGCGAGCCGTTCGGTGGCATGCTCGAGCAACGGTCCGGCGTCGAGGGTGATGAGTCGCAACAGGTCCAGCTTCACCTCGCCTGCGAGCAGTGACTGCACCAGCGGATCGGCGGCGGCTTCGAGGAAGAAGCCCCCGAGCCCCTCACGGAAAGCGGACCTGACATCACCGACATTGCCGTCGATCGCCGAACGGACGTGATCGACCAGATCGTCGGCCAGGCGCAGCGCGTAGGACTGTGCGAGACCCGACCGCGATCCGAATTCGTTGTACAGGGTCTGCCTGCTCACCCCGGCCCGTGCCGCCACATCGCCGAGGGTGATCTTCGACCAGTCCCGTTCGGTGAGCAGTTCCCGCATCGCGTCCAGAACCGATGTGCGCAGGAGTTCCCGCGCCGCCTCCTGATACGGAACCCTCGGTCCTGTGCGCGGCATACCCGCGACATTGTCACGGCGATATGCCGCAGTCAAAATCTCACGACCGCTCGATCTCGACCATGTAGAAGTCGGCCTTCGCCGCGCCACAGTCCGGACAGGTCCAGTCGTCGGGGATGTCGTCCCAGCGGGTGCCCGGCTCGATGCCGTCCTCGGGCCAGCCCTTGGCCTCGTCGTATTCGAAACCGCACTGGATGCATTGGAACAGCTTGTATTCGGTCATGAGGCAGCTCCCATCAATTCGAAGTCGATCTTTTCCCGCACCCCACAGTCCGGGCAGCACCAGTCGTCGGGCACCTTGTCCCACGCCGTGCCCGCCGGGAATCCCTCGTGCGGTGCACCTTTCGCCTCGTCGTAGACGTAATCGCAGACGGGGCAGCGAAACGCGCTCATAGCCCAGCCGCCTCCGCACCCGTACCCGCGGCCGTCGAGCCGACGCCATAGCGGGCGATCACCTTGTCCCGCTTCGCCGGATGGATGTTCGCGCGGGTGACGTCGCCGCCGTAGTGTGCGAGCACCCGCTTGTCCATCACCCGACGCCACAGCGGCGGGAAGTAGGCGAGCAGGATCATGCTCGCGTAGCCACTCGGCAGGTTGGGCGCGCCGTCCCAGCTGCGCAGCGTCTGATAGCGCCGCGTCGGATAGGCGTGGTGATCGCTGTGCCGCTGCAGGTGGTACAGAAAGATATTGGTGACGATGTGGTCGCTGTTCCAGCTGTGCACCGGAGCGGGCCGCTCGTACCGTCCGGATGTGGTGCGCTGGCGCACCAGACCGTAGTGCTCCAGGTAATTGACCGCCTCGAGCAGGCTGAAGCCGACCACCGCCTGCAAGATCAGATATGGCAGCACGCCGATGCCGAACACCACTATCAGCACCGCGTACAGCGTCACCGACATCAGCCAGGCGCTGAGTACTTCGTTCTGCAGGCTCGACGGCTTCTTGCCGAGCCGGTCGAGGCGCACCTTCTCCAACCGCCACGAGGAGCTGAAGCTGCCCGACACAGTGCGCGGCCAGAATGCCCAGAACGATTCGCCCAGACGGGAACTCGCCGGATCCTCCGGGGTGGCGACGCGCACATGGTGGCCGCGATTGTGCTCGATGTAGAAGTGCCCGTAGAACGACTGCGCCAGCGCGATCCGCGACAGCCACCGCTCCAGGTCGACCTTCTTGTGGCCGAGCTCGTGCGCGGTGTTGATGCCGATGCCGCCGATCATGCCGACGGTGATCGCAAGGCCGATCTTGTCGATGATGTGCAGACTGCCGTCGATGCCGAGCCAGCTGACGTTATCCGCGGTGATCAGGTAGCAGGCCATGATCAGCGTCGCGTACTGGAACGGCAGGTACAGGTAGGTGAGGTAGCGGTAGTACTTGTCGTTCTCCAGGTACTCCATCACCTCGTCGGGCGGGTTGTCGCCGTCCGGACCCAAGAAGATGTCGGCCAGCGGAATCAACACGTAGACCAGGACCGGACCGAGCCAGAACGGCACCTGGGCCAGCCGATGCCAGCCGATTTCATTGAACGCCCAGACCAAGGGCAAGCCGATGGTGAATAGACCTGTCGGCGCGAACAACCCCCACAACCACATGTACCGCTTGCGGTCACGCCATGCAGGCGCCTCGACCTGACGGCCCGAGGTATCGGCTTCTGTCGACATCGTTGTCTCTCCATTCGAGCGGCACATCACATGTGATGTGCAGTACTACTTAAATTGACATTAGAGATCAACATGTCTCTTGTCTAGACAAATCCACGCTTTTGTAAAGTAATTGGGAACGACACCGCACCAGCCGTCACGATGGAAGCGACGCGCCTACCCAGGCTGCGGGAAAGAAGGCAGGGACAGAGCAGCGCCGTTGCCTGTCTGCACAGGCTGCGGAAGAGAAAGTCGGGTACGGCACACGGCTGCCGGCGTGGAGACTGGCTGTGGTTGCGTTCTCGGACCTTCTCGACCCAGGCATCCGATCTGAAAGGCGAAATAGCGATCGAGGGTAGTGAAATGGTGGCTGCGGAAGTGCTCGGCGGCCACCATTCGACTACCGCCGATGGGTGGGTTCAGCGCAGTAGGACGTCGCTGTCCGGAGGTAGGGCGTTGATCGGCCACCAGCGCAGGTCGGTGGATTCGGCGCTGCGTACCGGGACGGCGTCGGCGGGAGCGACGATCCGGAACAGTAGGTCCAGATGTCGGGTCGGGATGCCGAGTGAGCAGGTGATCGGATGTGCTTGCGCGCCATACAGTTCCGGATCCAGCCATAGATCCGTCAGGCCGGACTCTTCGGTTGCCTCCCGCAGTGCGGCGGCGGGTACCGTGTCGTCGGATTCCTCGCAGTGGCCGCCGAGCTGGATCCAACGACCGACTCGGGGGTGCAGGGTCAGCAGCACCTCGCTTTCGTCGTGCGAAAACACGACCGCCGACGCTGTGATGTGACCGGGGACGTGCTCGCGCAGGCAACCACGCGGTGCCGAGCCGAGAAACGCCAGCATCGCCTCCCGCAGGGAGACATCGGGTCCCGATGCCGGGCGCCACGATTCCAGTAGCTCCGTCGCCGAAGCATGCAACGAACTCGTGCTCATCGATCTGCATCCCGGCTCGGGATCCGCACCCCTAGTGGGCACCCACGACAGGCGCGGATCGCGGTCAGGGGGGCGAGGTCTCCGTGGGTCACAGTTCGACCAGGCCGAGGCCAGGGCCGTACACCGGACGCGGGGTCAATTCCTCCAGCGGATGGCCGATGGCTATGCCGCCCAAGGGGTTCCAGTCCGTCTCGAGGCCGAGGACGTCGCGGGTGATCTCCGGCGCGAAGATGGTCGAACCGATCCAGCAGCTGCCGAGCCCCTCGGTGGCGAGGGCGACCAGCAGCCCTTGAACGGCCGCGCCGACCGCGACGGTGAACATGGTCCGCTCGTTCGCGCGGCGGCGCTCATCCGGATAGTCGTGTGCGCCGTCGGGCACACAGAACGGGATGATCACCTCCGGGGCGTCGAAAAGGATGCGGCCGCGGGCAATTCGGCGCTCCACCCGCTCCGGCAGCAGCCCGTCCGCGGTGAGGTCCTCGCGCCACTTCTCCGCCATCGCCTCCAGCAGCTGCTTACGCAGACCGGGTTTGCGCAGCCACACAAAACGCACCGGGCGGGTGTGATGGGGCGCCGGCGCGGTCAAAGCCACCGCGACAGCGGAGCGAACGCGCTCGGGATCGACGGGTTCGTCGGCGAACTGCCGCACCGACCGGCGCAGCAGCACCGCCTCCGAGCGGCCCTTCTCGATGGCCTCCGCGGTGCCGAGCCAGAACAGGTCGTCGGTGCCGCCGCGCAGCAGGTCGGCGGCGGTGGAACCGTCGTCGGTGACCGGAAGCCCGCGCACCACCGCGACCGGGACACCGCCGAGCTTGCCCTTCACCAGGTCCGCGGCGGCCGCGAGTTCATCGGCGATCGCGACCTGCGTGACGTGCAGCTCATTGCCCTGCCCGTCGACCGCGCCCGCGTAGTTGTGCAGTACCCGAAGTCCTGCGGCGCCGATGGCGGCGTCGGTCTGTCCATTGCGCCAGGCCCGGCCCATGGTGTCGGTGATGAGCACCGCGACCTGCACCCCGAGCCGCTCGGCGAGGGCTGTGCGCAACGCCTTGGCGCTGGCATCGGGATCGGCGGGCAGTAGCACCAATTCGCCCTGTTCGACATTGGATCCGTCGACTCCGGACGCGGCTTGCACGATGCCGAGCTTGTTCTCGGTGATGAGGGTGCGGCCCTTGCGCGCGAGCACTCGCACGGCCTCTTGGTCGACCAGCTCGCGGCGCGCAGCGTCGCGCTCCTGCGGGTCGAGCGGGGCCGCCACGATCCTGCCCTCGGCCTTGGCGACGATCTTGCTCGTCACCACGAGCACATCGCCATCGGCCAGCCACGGCGCGCAGGCGGCGATGTGTTCGGCGACGTCGTCACCGGGGCGGAATTCCGGCAGTCCGGTGATCGGCAGAATCGTCAGCTCGGCGGCCGCGTGGTCGTATTCGTTCACGGCTTCACTCCCGCGAGGTCGAGCGCCTCCCGCACCATTTCTGCGGTGGTCGGCGGATCGGTCATCAACAAGGGCACGCTGCGCACCTCCACGCCGGGCACATCGGCGGTGTCGGTGGTGTGGATCAACCAGCCGTCGAGGATGCCGGTGGCGGAGCGGGCGCCGTAATAGCGGCCGATCGCCTCGGCCGTGGTCTCGACGCCGATCACCGAAAGGCACTCGTCTGCCATGCCGCGCAACGGCTTGCCGTCGATCACCCCGGACACCCCGATGACCTTCGCATCCGTGGTGCGCAACGCGCCGCGAATACCCGGTACCGCGAGGATCGCGCCGATGCTCACCACCGGGTTGGACGGGGCCAGTAAGACGGCGTCCGCAGTGGATATGATCTCGGTCACATTTGGCGCAGGCTTCGCCTCATCTGCCCCAATTGTGGCGAATCCGTGGGTCTCGATGTCCGCGCGGTAGCGAACCCACCACTCTTGAAAATGGATCGCGCGACGTTCGCCAGGGTTGTCAGGGTCGCTCACAACCACGTGTGTTTCGCATCGATCGTCCGTTGCCGGGATGAGTTTCACACCCGGCTGCCACCTATTGCAGAGCGCCTCGGTCACCGCCGAGAGCGGGTACCCGGCGCGCAACATTTCACTTCGAACCAAGTGTGTGGCGATGTCCCGATCGCCGAGACCGAACCAATCGGGCTGCGCGTGATATTTGGCCAGCTCTTCCTTGGCGTGCCAGGTTTCGCCGAGCCTGCCCCAGCCCCGGTCGGTGTCGATTCCTCCGCCGAGGGTGTACATGCAGGTATCGAGGTCGGGGCAGATGCGAAGGCCATGCATCCAGACGTCGTCACCGACGTTGACGATCGCGGAAACGTCTGCCTCCGGCAGCAGTTCCCGAACGCCCTGAAGGAAGCGCGCGCCACCGACTCCGCCCACCAGGACGGCAATCCGAGGCCCGCTGGCAGGTGCAGTGTCCGCTTGTTGTGGAGTCACATCCGCACAGCCTATGCGGTACCGGAGCGGCCGCGGTTCATCTCATATTTGCTGCTCATTTGCTATTTGGCGCATCAAGATCAATCCGGAATGCGGTTGCGGATAGTAACGGAATTGCGACGGCGGCTTGACCATCGACACGTCCGGCGTGTCTAATCACAGTCATGTCATTTCGGGTTCGCGTGAGAGATCAAGGCGCGGACAGCTTTTCGAACAGATGTTCGCATCGAAATGACAAGCTCGGGGATGTCCGCGGGACAACGTCGCGGGGTACGGCCGTCGGTGTGCGTGTTGGTCCGACGGAAAGAATCATTCTGCGCTAACACACAGTGAGGAGGCGGAGCGATGGCCAACGAAATGGTCTCGCCGACCGATTCCACAGCAGGCGCAGCACGTGGCGTCTGCGCAGATATCGGCCGGATCGAGCATGAGGGGGGTAACGAAGTCTCGGCACCACCCCGGCTCAGCCTGGTCGTGACGGGCTTCGACGAGATGTTCGAATCCATCGAGGAGCAGTGGCAGGAGCGCGCCCTGTGCGCGCAAACAGATCCCGAGGCGTTCTTCCCCGAGAAGGGCGGCTCGACCCGCGAAGCGAAGCGGATCTGCCTGGGCTGCGAAGTACGCGACGAGTGCCTGGAATACGCACTCGCGCACGATGAGCGCTTCGGCATCTGGGGCGGCCTCTCCGAACGCGAGCGGCGCCGCCTGAAGCGTGGCATCGGCTAGAAGACGTGAGGCCAGCCTGCCTCGATGCACACGTTCGCGGCGGGCTGGCCTAGATTTTGTTCATGGCGCATTTTCGGAACCGACGACCACCGACCGCTCGGTCGGTGATCCGCCGCGGTCGTGGGCTGCGCGGGCCGATGCTGCCGCCGACGGTACCTGCGTGGCGAACGCGCGGCCAACAGTTCGATCGGCTGGTACTGGAGGCGTTCGCACCACTGGACACCCGCTGGCACGACCGGCTGACCAAGCTGGACATCGCGGTCGACGATGTACCGAAAATCCGTCCGCTGCACCCTGATTCGGTCACCTGGCCGGATGAGGTGGTGGCCGACGGACCGGTGCCATTGTCGCGGCTCATCCCGGCCGGCGTCGATCGGCACGGAGTGGCCACCCGCGCCCGCGTCGTGCTGTTCCGCAAGCCCCTGGAACTGCGCGCGGGCGATCCCGAGGATCTGGTCGATCTGCTCCGCGAAGTCCTCGTCCAGCAGATCGCAACGTATCTCGGCGTCGACCCCGACCTGATCGACCCGGAGGGCGATTAGCGCGAGATCAGTTGTCCCCGAGCGACTCACTAACGGTCGATCCGGACAAGTCTCACCTATTACCTGAGCGTGTCTGCCTCCATCGGGCGGCGTGGCGGGTTACTCTCATCGTCGTGATCCCCATGCGTCGTTGCTGCCGACCAGGCTGCAAGAATCCGGCAGTCGCGACGCTCACCTATGTGTACTCGGACTCGACGGCAGTCGTCGGGCCGCTGGCCACGGTGGCCGAACCGCACTCCTGGGATCTATGCGAAACACACGGTTCGAGGATCACCGCCCCGAAGGGCTGGGAAATGGTTCGCCACGAAGGCGGATTCTCTTCCAGCACACCGGATGACGACGATCTGACAGCGTTGGCCGAGGCGGTACGCGAGGCGGGACTGCGCCGCCGCCCGCCCGAGCACGATCAGCGCGGCTATTCCGACTACGCCCCACCGCCGCCGCGAGCCACCCGCACCGGTCGCCGTGGTCATCTCCGAGTGCTGCCCGACCCGCCGAGCTGACAAGAGGCGGGACCGTGTCAGGGGTGTCCCAGGCAACCACTAGGGTGGTTCCCATGACAGTCGCGCGCTCTGCCGAATTCGTGAACGCGGTGATCAAGGCTTATGACGTTCGCGGAGTGGTCGGTGAACAGATCGACGCGCAATTCGTAAGGGACGTAGGGGCTTCCTTCGCCAGGCTGATGCGCACCGAGAGCGCGACCCGCGTGGTCATCGGCCACGATATGCGGGACTCGTCGCCGAGTTTGGCCGCCGCGTTCGCCGACGGCGTCCTCGATCAGGGCCTCGATGTGGTGCACATCGGCCTCGCCTCCACCGACCAGCTGTACTTCGCCTCCGGCAACCTGGACTGCCCCGGCGCCATGTTCACCGCCAGCCACAACCCGGCCCGCTACAACGGCATCAAAATGTGCCGCGCGAAGGCACTGCCGGTCGGTCAGGACACCGGCCTCGCCACGATCAAGTCCGAGATCGTCGCGGGTGTGCCCGCCTACGATGGCGCACGCGGCACCGCCACCGAGATCGACCTGCTCGCCGACTACGCGGCGTACCTGCGCGGCCTGGTCGATCTCGACGAAATCCGCCCGCTGACCATCGCGGTGGACGCGGGCAACGGCATGGGCGGGCATACCGTGCCCGCGGTGCTCGGCACCCTGCCGCAGCTGAAGATCGTGCCGCTGTACTTCGAATTGGACGGCTCGTTCCCCAACCACGAGGCGAATCCGCTCGATCCGAAAAACCTGGTCGATCTGCAGGATCTGGTGCGCAAGTCCGGCGCCGACATCGGCCTCGCCTTCGACGGTGACGCCGACCGCTGCTTCGTGGTCGACGAGAACGGCGACCCGGTGTCGCCCTCGGCGATCACCGCCCTGGTCGCCGAGCGCGAGTTGACCAAGGAGCCGGGCGCAGTCATCATCCACAACCTCATCACCTCGCATGCGGTGCCGGAGTTGGTCACCGAGCTCGGCGGGACCCCGGTGCGCACCAGGGTCGGCCACTCGTTCATCAAGCAGGAGATGGCCGCCACCGGAGCGGTCTTCGGCGGCGAACACTCCGCGCACTACTACTTCCGCGCCTTCTGGGGTGCGGATTCCGGGATGCTTGCGGCGCTGCACGTGCTTGCCGCGCTCGGCGAGAAGGATCGGCCGATTTCGGAGCTGATGTCGTCGTATGCAACATATGCCGCGTCCGGAGAGATCAACTCGACAGTGGCGGACGCGAAGGAGCGGACGATGGCCGTGGTCGAGGCATTCGGTAACCGGACGGTGTCGGTCGATCGACTGGACGGGGTGACCGTGCAGCTGCCCGACCACGCCTGGTTCAATCTTCGCGCGTCGAATACCGAACCGTTGCTCAGGCTGAACGTCGAAGCCCGATCGCCGGAGGAAGTAGACGCACTCGTGACCGAGATTCTGAGCATCGTTCGCTCCTGACTGGAATAGTGGAATCACAGGCCTTGGATTCGCCCGATCTGGGTTCGGTGTGGATGGCACAGCGCGATGAGGGGAGGTGGGACGCCCGATGATCGCTGGAACACCGGTGCTCGACCTCGACGATGCTGCTTCGCTCGAGGCAGCCGATGCCGGCGGCGCCCTACGCTCGGCCGCTTCCGGTGGCGCTCAGGTGCGCGCCACCGCCGCAGCTGTCGCTGAGGACACGCTGATACGCCTTGCCGACCTACGCCCACGCAGCGTCGTGCTCGTCTCCGGCGCAGGCCGTGCCGCACGCGCCGCCACGCTGCTGGTCGCCGCGCTCGGCGATCGCGCGAGCCTGCCCATCGTGCCCGTTGCTTCGCTACCGCCGTGGGTCGGTCCGCTCGACGTGGTCCTGGTCGCCGGTGACGACGCGGGCGATCCACGACTGATCGATGCCGTCGATCGCGCAGTGCGCCGCGGCGCCGAGGTGGTGGTCGCGGCTCCGCACGAGGGACCGCTGCGCGCCGCTGCGGCCGGCCGGGCGGCCCTGTTGGAGCCGAGAGTCCAGGTGCTCGATCACAATCGCCTGCTGCGCTTCCTGGCCGCGGGAATGGCCGTCCTACGCATCGTGGACCCGACGCGCGCGGGTGCGGCAGTACCCGATCTGACCGAGCTCGCCGATGTGCTCGACGCGGAGGCGCTGCGCGACGGCCCGCACAACGAGGTCTTCCGCAATCCCGCCAAAACCCTCGCCGCACGCATGCACCAGCGCGGTGTCGTGCTGGCGGGCGACTCCCCCGCCACCGCCGAACTGGCCGAGCACGGGGCCGAGGTGCTGCTGCAGTCGGCGGGCCGGGTGGCCGCAGCGGTGGACCTGGCCGAGGCCGTCGCCGCCAATCCTCGAATGGTGGAGGCCGCAGGGCAATCCGCGCCGAATTTCGATCCGATGTTCCACGATGAGGAGCTCGACGGACCGGTGCCGGTGGAGCGCATGCGCGTGTTCGTGCTCAGTTCCGATGCCGACCAATCCGCCGCGCGGCGCCGGCTGGCTGTCTTCGGGGCCGCCGGGTCCGGTTTGGTGGACGCCGATCTGGTGCGCGCCGATGTCGACCTGCTGCACACCACGCTCACCGACCCGTCCGTCCCGACCCCCGCCAGACAGGACGAACCCGGCTTCGGTGGCAGCGGCCTCGGCACCACCGGGCACGGCACCGAGCTCGAACAGCTCGCGGTGCTCGCGCTCAGACTGGAAATGGCCGCCGCCTATCTACGGCTGATCGGTTCGCGCGGGAGCGCGACCGAGACCCAGGGGCAGTACGGGGGACGCTACTAGTGCACGAACTCGTTGGTGCGCTGCGTTCCTACGCTTGGGGTTCACGCACCGCACTCGCTCAGTTGTGCGGCCGACCGGTACCGTCCGCGCATCCAGAAGCCGAACTGTGGTTCGGTGCGCATCCCGCCGATCCGGCGCACGTGCGCATCGACGGCAACACGCGGTCGCTGCTGGAGCTGGTCGCGGCCGACCCGGATCGGGAATTGGGACCTGCCGCACCGGAATTCGGTGGCAGACTGCCGTTCCTGCTGAAGATCCTGGCCGCAGAGGAACCGTTGTCACTGCAGGCGCATCCGAGTTCGGCGCAGGCCAAGGCCGGGTTCGAACGGGAAAACCTGGCGCGGGTGCCGTTCGACTCGCCGATGCGCAACTACCGCGACGAGAACCACAAGCCGGAGCTGGTGGTCGCGCTGGATCGGTTCGAGGCGCTCGCCGGGTTCCGTGATCCGCTACGCACCGTCGAGCTGTTCCGCGCGCTGGACGTGCCCGGGTTGCATCCCTATGCGAACCTGCTTGCCGCCCAACCGGATTCGGCCGGTCTACGGACGCTGTTCACCACCTGGATCACGCTGCCGCACGCCGCGTTGAGCACGCTGCTGCCCCAGGTCCTCGACGGCTGCGTGCAGTACCTGTCGGGCAGCGCGGCCGCATCCAAGGGCAGGCGCGAGTTCGCCCCCGAGGCACGCACCGCGCTCGAGCTCGCCGAAGCCTATCCCGGCGATGCCGGAGTGCTTGCCGCACTGCTGCTCAACCGGCTCACCCTGGAACCAGGACAGGGCCTGTTCCTCGCGGCCGGCAATCTGCACGCGTATCTGCGCGGACTCGGCGTCGAAATCATGGCCAACTCCGACAATGTGCTGCGCGGCGGTCTGACGCCGAAGCATGTCGACGTGCCAGAGCTGTTGCGGGTACTGGACTTCGAACCGATCGACCTGCCGGTGGTGCTGCCGGAACCGGTGGGCGACGGCTCGGTCCACTACCGGACCCCAGCACCGGAATTCGCGCTCCGCCGCTTCGACCTGACCGCGGGCTCGGCGCAGGTCCCACTCACCGCAGCGGGGCCCGGGATCGTGCTCTGCACGTCGGGCACGGTCCGCCTGCTGCACGGCGACGAACTACTGGTGTTGGAGCGCGGCGCGGCGGCCTGGATCTCCGCTACCGACACCGATATTCGCGCCCAAGCGGTGGAAGGCAACGCCCAACTGTTCTGCGCAAGCGTGGGAGGTGTTTGATTTGGGGTGTTTGATTGCAGCGCCTGCGGCGCTGCGTGTTCGCGGCCCCCTTGGTCTCGCTTCCGAGCCGTCGAGACTCGCGCCTGCGGCGCATGCGCTTCGACGGCTCGGAAGCGAGACGGGCCGCGAACTCTAGGGCTCGGTCTCGCTGCGCTCGGAAGGTGTCATCGTGCCGAGTGGGGGTGTCGGTAGCTGAGCTTGCGACTTCGTGGATGCGTATGGGGTGCTGTGGAACAGGGGCGCGAACTCGACTGCTCGAAAGGGCCATCGAGCCGCGGGGCCGGGTCGGCGGTGATGGTCGCGACTTCGGTGGAGCGGTTGGGCGCTTCCGGCGCGAGACGGCCGCGAACTCTAGTGCTCGATCTCACTGCACATGGAAGGTGTCATCGTGCAGAGGGGCTGCATCGGTGGTGATGTTGCGACTTCGGTTGCCCGGGGATGTTCGTTGGGGGCGGCACGACCTTAGGATTTTGTGCGCGGCGGGTGCTTTGCGAGTTGGCCGGTCGAGCGCGGTCGGCTGACAGGCTAAGTTAACCGAGATCGGACAAAGCGGAGAGAGGACCAAACCGAATGTCGGCTGGTGGTGGCAAGAAGGCGATCATCGCCGCGTTGACGGCGAACGCGGGTATCGCGGTGGCGAAGTTCATCGGCGCGGCGATCACGGGTTCGGCATCGATGCTTGCTGAAGGCGTGCACTCGGTGGCCGACACCGCCAACCAGGGATTGTTGCTGGTCGGGCAGCGCCGCGCTGAGCAGGAGGCCGACGAACTGCACCCGTTCGGGTACGGGCGCAACCGCTACTTCTACTCCTTCATCGTGGCCCTCGTGTTGTTCACGTTGGGCTCGGTTTATGCCATCTACGAGGGCATCCACAAGATCCAGCATCCGGAGGAGCTGAGCTCGCCGATCGTCGCGGTCGCCATCCTCGGTATCGCGATCGCCTTGGAGGGCTTCAGCTTCCGCACGGCCATCCACGAGTCCAGGCCCCTCAAAGGTGATTCGAACTGGTGGCGGTTCATCCGCAACTCGCGCAGCCCGGAACTGCCCGTGGTGCTGCTGGAGGACAGCGGCGCGCTGGTCGGCCTGGTGTTCGCCTTCGCCGCGGTGGTGCTGACCATGGTCACCGATGAGCCGATCTGGGACGGCATCGGCACGCTGGCCATCGGCATCCTGCTCGGGGTCATCGCGATCGTGCTGATCATCGAAATGCAGAGCCTGCTCATCGGCGAGGGCGCCACACCCGACGAGGACCGCGATATCCGCGCGAACCTGGTCGACGACACTCGCATCGATCGGGTGATCCACGTGAAGACGCAGTACCTCGGACCGGAGGAGATGCTCGTCGCCGCCAAGGTGGCGATCACACCGGGACTAGACATCGAAGAGATCGCCGCCGCCATCGACGCCGCTGAAGCCAGGGTCCGCGCCGCCGTGCCTACGGCTCGAATCATCTACCTCGAGCCGGATCTGTACCGCACGCCGACCAGCTGACCCGCACCGGTCGAATCACGACTTATGCTGTACCCCAACGCTATCGGAGTGTCCAGCGGCACTGTGCTCCGCCGCGAGCGGAGCGTCTGTTCCGAACCGATTTCAACAGATCGACTCGGATGCCGAGCGAAGGCCAGTGAATACTGACCGAATGGGAGCATTCAGCGTCTGGCACTTACTCATCCTGCTTGTCGTTCTCGCGATAGTCGTCGTGATCGTCAAATCCAGCTCGAGCGGCCGACCGGGATATCAACCACCCAACGCGATCGCTCCCGGCTGGTACCCCGACCTCACTGACCCCGCAATTCTCCGCTGGTTCGACTGCCACCAGTGGACCAACCACACCCAGCCCCGCCGATGACCCCGTAGCCTCGGGCGCTGCGCTCCACAGGCCGGCAGAGCGAAGCGCCCTCCGACGTTCAACCAACGGCCGCGCGGGGTTGCGGTCAGGCGCAACACTATTGCCGAGCAGTGGGGCAGCGTGCAACCGATCGGCCGTGGCCGACAACGCGCAGAGCAGGCTCGCAGATCTGCACAGCCGCTAGGCCGACACCTGCGGCGTCCGCAGCAGGTCGAGCGGGTCGGTGTCGATGCCGAACTCCTGCCACAGCACGTGCCGGGCGGCGTGTAGACCGTTCATCCCGTGCACGCCGGGGCCGGGTGGGGTCGATGCCGAGCAGAGGTAGACGCCGGCTAGCGGCGTTGCGTAGGGATTCCATTTCGGGGTGGGCCGGAAGGCGGTCTGACGCAACGTCATTGCGCCCGCAGAGATGTCACCGCCGACGTAATTGGCGTTGTGGGAGGGCATTTCGGCGCCGGTGCGGACATGCGAAGCCAGGATCAAGTCGCGGAATCCGGGGGCGAAGCGTTCGACCTGCTTGATCACCGACTCCGTCATGTCGCGGGTCGAGCCGTTCGGCACATGCGCGTAGGTGTAGAAGGTGTGACCGCCCGCCGGAGCCCGGCTCGCATCGACGACACCGGGCTGGATGGCGAGCACGTAGGGCCGCGCCGCGTGTTGTCCTGCGGCAACGGTCTTTTCGGCGGCCATTGCCTGCACGCGCGTGCCGACCAGGTGCAGAGTCCCAGCGAGATCGCAGCCCTCGGCCTGCCATGGCACCGGTCCCGACAGCGCGAAGTCGACCTTGCACGCGGCGCCGCCGTAGCGGACGCGGCGCAGGCGCGCGGCGTAGCGATCCGGCAGCTGAGGGCCGGCGATGCGCAGCAGTTCGGCTGGGGCCGTGTCCAATACGATCGCGTGAGCGCCGCCGAATTCCGCCAGTGAGTCCACGCGATGGCCGGTGACGACTCGGCCACCGAGCCGCTCGAGTTCGGCGATCATCGCATCCGCAATCGCCTGACTGCCGCCGCGCGGCAGCACCCAACCGCCCGCATGTGCGAGGGTGCCGAGCAATAGACCCGCCCCGACGGCAGGAAACGCGCGCGGTGGGGTGATCGCGTGCGCGGCAACACCGGTCAACAGCGCGGGCGCGGCGGCCTCGCGAAAACGCATGTTCCACAACGGCGTTCCCTGCTCCATCATGCGCAGGCCGAAGCGCACCGCGGTCGCGAGGTCTCCCGGAAGATGGCGCAGATCCGACATCGCCAGTTCGACCACCTCGCGCCAATGGTCCACGAGCGGTCCGAACAGTGAGCGCCATGCCGCGCCGTCCCGGCCGAGGCCGTACACGGTCCGGTCGAGGTCGCGCCAGGCCAGCCCGGCGATGCCACCGTCGAGCGGATGCGCGTAGGACACCTGCGGTACCAGGAGTTCGACCCCGTGCGCACGCAAGTCGAACGCACGGAAGAACGGTGCGGCCAGCGCCATCGGATGCGCACCGGCGCACACGTCGTGCCGATAGCCGGGCAGGGTCAGCTCGGCGGTCCGGCAACCGCCGCCCGCGGTGTCCTGCGCCTCGTGCACTTCCACGTCGAGCCCGGCCCGCGCCAGTATCACCGCCGCGGCGAGCCCGTTCGGTCCGGATCCGACGACTACAACATCAGACATATCCCCCACTCTGCCTTGCCCGCCACTCGGATGCTCTGATCTGCCGGGCACGACACACTGCCGCCTTCGGACTCACTCCAGGCCGGCTGTCCACTGGCTCATCAGGACCTCGATGCGCTGCTCACGCAGATCCGGGCGCAGCCGTCCGCCGCGATCCAGGGTCGCCACCCCGTGCAGTGCGGCCCACGCCACCTCCGTTCCCGCCTGTAGATCGTTCGCACCCGCGAAAGGTTCGTAGGCGGCCTCGATCTCGCCGAACGAATCCTTCAGCGCCTTCGGCGCTTCCGGACCGAACTTCAGCTCGGTGGTCAGCACGAACATCGCGTCGTAGCGAGCCGGATTGGCGGTCGCGAAGTCCAGGTAGGCCCGCGCGACCGCCGCCAATGCCGCGGCCGGGTTCGACGCACCCGTGCGCGCCTCGTGCAACGTCGCGCCGAGGTCCGCAAACCCCTGTTCCGCGACTGCCGACACGATGGCCACCTTGCCCGTGAAATGGCTGTAGAGCACCGGCTGGCTGTATTCGATCCGCTCGGCGAGGCGGCGCACCGTCACCGCCTCCCAGCCCTGCGCCTCGGCGAGTTCGCGTGCGGTGTCGATGATCCGCTGGTGCCGCTCGGCACGCTCGCGTTCCTTGCGATTCTGGATGGTCATGAAGAAATACTAGCAGCGCTAGACAAACTATCGAAGCTCAGTTAGTGTTGCTCTCACACCTAGCAACGCTAGATAACAGAGCATCGAGAACGCGCACCAAGGAGCAATCGCCATGAACATCTCCCGCATCGCCACCGCCCTTTCCGTCATCGGCGCGGCGTTCATCCTCTACATCGGCCTCAGCTACCTGATCACGCCGGAAACCATCGCCACCGGATTCGGCCTGCCGGAATGGCCGAAGGGCGACGCGGTCGCGTTCATGAATCTGAAGGGCGTCCGCGACACCGCCTTCGGGGTGTTGATCCTGGCCCTGCTGGCGCTGCGGCAGCGGTTCGCACTCGGCATCGCGATGCTGGTCCTGGCCCTGATCCCGACCGGCGACATGCTGACCGTGCTCAGCTGGAACGGCTCGACCGCCGCGGCCTTCGGCATCCACGGCCTCACCGCCGTCCTGGTCGCCCTCGCCGGCGGACTGCTGATCCGCGAGCACAACACGTCGAACAAGAAGGTCGCCGAGCCGGTATCCGCCGCCGCAGTAGCGTGATTCAGACCACATGCCCCGCTCGCCGATGAATTCGCGAGCGGGGGTACGTCTATTCCACTGAACGTCCGAACAAGCAGGAGATGACCACCATGTCGACCAAGCCGCACGGCCCCGCGTCCTACTTCCCGTCGATCGAGGCCAAGTACGGCCACACCATCGACGAGTGGAAGTCCCTGATGCGCGAGTCGGGCCTGGCCTCGCACAAGGAACTCGTCACCTGGCTGCAGAACGAGCACGGCTTCGGCCACGGCCACGCGTCCGCGATCACCCAGCACTACCTCAACCCGGAGAAGTGGGCGTCCTGACCCACACACCACGACAGTGCCCGCAGATCCTGCGGGCACTGTCGTTTTCAGGTTGCGGCTAGGCGGCCCTCGCCTGCGCTCGCCCGAGCGCAGGACCGTCCGGCTGCGTGCAGCTAGGCCGGGACCAGGTCCTTGGTATCGGGCTCGGACTGCGGCCGCGAATCGCGGTCATCGTCGACCATGGTCCGCTCGTCGAAGGGCAACTTGCGGTCGAGCACGGTGCGAACTCGATCGACATCGACCGTCTTGGTCCAGGTGCCGACCAGCAGGGTCGCGACCGCGTTGCCGGAGAAATTGGTGAGAGCGCGGGCCTCGGACATGAAGCGGTCGATACCGACGATCAGGCCGACACCGTCGAGCAGCTCGGGGCGGTGGCTCTGCAATCCGCCGGCCAGCGTGGCAAGTCCGGCGCCGGTCACGCCTGCCGCCCCCTTCGACGCGACGATCATGAACAGCAGCAGGCCGACCTGTTCACCGATGGCCAGTGGCTTGCCCATCGCGTCGGCGATGAACAGCGAGGCCATGGTCAGATAGATGGCTGTACCGTCCAGGTTGAACGAATATCCGGTCGGCACAACAACACCCACCGTGGTGCGCTCGACACCGAGGTGTTCCATTTTCGCGATCAGCCGCGGCAGCGCGGACTCGGAAGACGAGGTGCCGACGATCAGCAGATACTCCCGCGCCAGGTAGCGGACCAGCTTGAAGATCGAGACACCGGACACCGTCCGCAGCAGCACACCGAGCACGCCGAAGATGAACACCAGACAGGTCAGGTAGAACGCGATCATCAGCAGCGCGAGTTGCTTGACCGCATCGAGCCCGGTCTTGCCGACGACGTTCGCGATCGCACCGAACGCGCCGATCGGGGCCAGCCACAAGATCATCGACAGGATTCGGAACACCAGCTTCTGCAGCGTCGCCACACCGCGCAGCACCGGCTCGCCCGCGCTGCCCATGGCCTGCACCGCGAATCCGACCAGCAGCGCGACGAACAGCGCCTGCAACACGCTGCCCGCGGTCAGCGAGGAGATCAGCGTCGTCGGAATGATGCCCTGGATGAAGTCCCAGGTACCGCCCGCGGCGTGCGCCTGATCCGCCAGCTTCGCGCCCTGCTTGGCGGTCTTGGCGATGTTCATGCCGGTGCCGGGTTCCAGCAGATTGCCGACCACGAGCCCGATGCCGAGCGCCACCGTCGACATCACCATGAAGTACCCGATGGCGAGGCCGCCTACCTTGCCGACGGTGGCCGCCGCCCGCACCGAACCGATGCCGAGGACAATGGTGCAGAAGATGACCGGTGCGATCATCATCTTGATCAGGTTCACGAACATGGTGCCAAGCGGCGCCATCGACTGACCGACACCGGGCGCCAACCAGCCGACCAGAATTCCCGCTCCGACGGCGACGATGACGGCTAGATACAGCCAATGGGTACGGTCGCGCCGCTGCTGTTGCGTTGTGTCGCTCATAGCGAGTGCTGTCCTCTTCAGTGGTACCGGCGTGAGGTGGGTCACCACCCCTTGTGCACAATGTTGGCGGCCGGAGTGATGCCGGTCACGCTTTGGTGCATTTCGTTCAAGAAAGACAGTGTTCAGCGGAGGACAGTTCGTGAGAGGTGGTCGCCTAGCCGGCGCGGCCAGACGCAGTCTGTCCGCACTCCTGCGTCCGGCCGAGCGCATACGAGGCAGTCGCCGCTCGTTGGCCGGGCAGGCGTTCGTTCTGCAACTGGTCGTGCTCGCGCTGATGATCGGCATCGGAGCGGTCCTCGCGGTCATCGATGCGCGCCATGACAGCGATGTGACGACCACGCGCGAGGTCACCGACGTCGCGGTGGCGGTCGCGCAGGCGCCGTCCACCCTCGCCGCGGTGCACTCCCCCGATCCCACGGCACTGCTGCAACCGGTGACCGAGCGGATCCGCAAGGACACGGGCATGGACTTCATCGTCGTGATGGCGCCGGACCGCACCCGGTTCACCCACACCACGCCCGAACGCATCGGACAACCCTTCAGCGGCAATATCGATCGCGCGCTGGCCGGGCAGACCTTCACCGAGACCTATGCGGGCACCCTCGGGCCATCTATCCGCGCGGTGACACCGATCTACGACGACGGCCGAGTGGTCGCGCTGGTGTCGGCGGGAGTGACCCGGGCCCGCATCGGCGACCAGGTCGCCACCCAACTGCCGGTAATCCTCGGCGTCGCGTTCGCGGGACTGGTGGTGGCGGCAGCGGGTTCCTTCCTGCTCAGCCGGCGGATTCGCCGCCAGACCCATGGCCTCGCGCCGGACGAACTGCGCGCCATGTACGAGCAGCACGACGCGGTGCTGCACTCGATCCACGAAGGTCTCGTGGTGTTCGGTCCGTTCGCCGAGCACGCGGAGGTCGTCAACGACCAGGCGCGCAAGCTGCTCGACCTGCCGTCCGGCCCGGTGCAGCGCACCGATCTGCCGCTATCGATACAGCGTATGAGCTGGGGCGTGGTCCGCGACGAGATGCATGTGACTACCGATCGGATTCTGCTGGTCAACCAGGACGTGGTGGCCTGGGAAGGCCGCCCGATCGGCACCGTGATGACCATCCGTGATCACACCGAATTGCGCACTGTGATGGGCGAACTCGATTCCGTGCGCGGATTCGCCGAATCGCTGCGGGCCCAGGCCCACGAATCGGCCAATCGGTTGCACACCGTCGTCACCATGGTGGAGTTGGGCCGCTACCGGGAGGCCGTGGAGTTCGCGACCGCCGAACTCGAACTGTCCCAAGCACTGATCGATCGGCTGCTCACCTCGGTCGGCGACCCGGCACTCGCGGCCCTGCTGCTCGGCAAGGTGAACCAGGCCGCCGAACGCAGCGTCGAACTGACCATCACCGAGGACACCGCCCTCGACTCGACCGCACCACTGTCCGCGCACGAAACAGTGACGCTGGTCGGCAATTTGATCGACAACGCCATCGACGCGGCCGCGGACGGGGCCGAGGGCTGGGTGGAGGTGACTGTGCGCCAGCAGGATTTGGCAGACGACACGGCCACCGACCAGGATTCAGCGCTGTACCTGCATGTCGCGGACAGCGGACCCGGCATGTCCGCACAGACATTCGCCCGTGCCGCCGAACGCGGCTATTCCACCAAGGCCGACCATCAAGGGCTCGGCTTGGCGCTGGTGCACCGGTTGGTCGCCAGGCACGGCGGCGCGATCTACACCGAGCGAGATCCGGAAAGCGCGGTCTCCGTGACGATTCCACGAAAGGTCGCACCATGATCCGGGTCCTGATCGTCGAGGACGAACCACTGATCGCCGAGGCACATCGCGCCTACGTCGAACGCATCCCCGGCTTCACTCCGGTCGGCATCGCGCACACCGGTCGCGACGCGATGCGCGCCGCCGCCGACAACGCGGCCGAAGGCACCCCGATCGACCTGGTGCTCATGGACATCGGCCTGCCCGACGCCAGCGGCCTCGACGTCGCTGCGGCACTCACCGGCCTCGCGCCCCGCCCCGACGTCATCGCGATAACCTCGGCGCGAGACCTGGCCATGGTCCGCACTGCTGTGTCCCACGGCGTCGTGCTCTACCTGCTGAAACCGTTCACCTTCGCGGCATTTCGCGACAAACTCGAACGCTACCGCGAGTTCCGCACCGCACTGCCAGCGGGCGAAACCGCCGTCTCCCAACAGGATGTCGACCGCGCCCTCAGCGCCTTGCGCACCTCCGACCAGCGCGCCACCGCGCCCAAAGGCGTTGCCCCGCAAACCCTCGACGAAATCTCCCGGGTGGTCCGCGACGCTCCGGACGGCGTCACCGCCGCCGACACCGCGACCACCATCGGTGTCTCCCGCATCACCGCATGGCGCTACCTGGAGAAACTGGCCGAAGACGGTCTGGTCGATCGCCGCTCCGACTACGGCCGGGCAGGCCGACCGAAAACCCGCTACCTGTGGAAGATTCGGAGCTAGCCGTCGCCTCAGCTCAGTCCGGGGTAAACGAAATGGCTCGGTCCGCCGCCGGGCTGGCTGGAGCCGGTGACCGAGGGGACGTTGAACGGCAGCCGAATCAGCTTGTGCGGGTTGCCTGCCCGATCTGCCTGCCAGCAGCCGAGGGTCACGCCGTGGAACGCGCTGCATACGATTCGGGTGCTGGTCCCGAACGGTGAGGTGAGCCGATCACGGGAAACGAGCGGGTTCCAGTAGTCGAGGTCGCCCGGTGTGAGGAAATGCTTGGTCTCGAACGGTGCCGTCGGGCTCGGTGTGGTGGGCACCGGCGGCCATTCGTCGGCGGCGGCGACACCCGAGGCTCCGAGGAGAACCGCGGCGGTGACCGCCGTGATACCGGTGAGCTGCGACATGCGGCGAGCGAGAGTAGTCATACTTCGTCCTTTCCGACCATGCGATACGCGAGGCGCGACGGCCGGACCGAAACTGCCGCCGCCGAACAACATGTCGAGGACGGCAGGCGAGTCATTACACGTCGGTGGAGAAGCGGATGCCGCCGTCGGGGATGTCGACGCCAGGCCAGACACGGGCACCGCGTAGTAGTTCGCAGCGGGCGCCGACATTCGCTCCGTCGCCGATGACGGCGTCACGGACCAGGGCGCGGGGGCCGATCCGAGCACCGAAACCGATGATCGAGCGCTCGACGGTGGCGCCTGCTTCGATGCGTGCTCCGTCGAAGAGCACCGCGCCGTCGAGGCGGGCGCCCGCGCCGACCTCGGCGCCACGACCGACCACGGTGCCACCGATCAGCACGGCGCCCGGTGCGACGCCCGCACCCTCGTGGACCAGGAATTCGCCGCGCTGGCCCGGCAGCGCCGGTGAGGGCGCGATACCACGCACCAGGTCGGCGGAGCCGCGGACGAAGTCTTCGGGTGTGCCCATGTCACGCCAGTAGGAGGAGTCGACGTGACCCTGTACCCGGGCGCCCTCGGCAAGCAGCGCGGGGAAGACCTCGCGCTCCACCGAGACCGGGCGACCGGCCGGGATCTTCTCGATGTATTCGCGACGGAAGACGTAACAGCCCGCATTGATCTGGTCGGTCGGCGGATCCTGGGTCTTCTCCAAGAAGGCGGTGACCCGGCCGTTCTCGTCGGTCGGCACGCAGCCGAAGGCGCGCGGATCGCCGACCCGGACCAGATGCAGCGTCACATCGGCCTTGGTCGACTCATGTGTGTCGAGGATCCCACCCAGGTCGGTGCCACCGAGCACGTCACCGTTGAACACCATGATGTTGTCCGCGCGCAGCTTGGACAGCACATTGCGGATGCCGCCTCCGGTGCCGAGCGGCTCGGTCTCGGTGACGTACTCCAGCTCCAGGCCGAGCTCGGACCCGTCGCCGAAATGCTCCTCGAACACCTCCGCCTTGAAGGAGGTGCCGAGCACGACGTGGTTGATCCCGGCATCGGCGATGCGGGCGAGCAGATGCGTCAGGAACGGCAGCCCGGCCGTCGGCAGCATCGGCTTCGGTGCCGACAGGGTCAGCGGACGCAGCCGCGTACCCTGCCCACCGACCAGAATGACGGCGTCGGTGCCTGCATTTCCTGCCATCGAGCTCCCCTGTTCACAGTGGATTGTTCGGCTGTACCGGTTGACGCGGCTAGCTCTGCGCCTGTTGACGCAGCGCAGATCGAACCGCAATCCGCGAGCGGATCGCAAGTCCAGCGCGCAGTGCGAGCCGCAGCGGCGCCTGCCACCAGTGCGGATGCCGGTCGGCCTGGAAACGGTACGCGCTCGCGTGGTGTGCGGGCAGCATCAGCTCCGGGTGACGGCCTGCGGCGTGCCCCTTGGCATGGGTCACCTCGGCGGAGGGCACGAAGACGTTGTGCCAGCCTGCCTTGCCCATCCGGTCACCGAAGTCGACGTCCTCCATGTACATGAAGTAGCGGGAGTCGAAGCCATCGATGGAATCGAAGGCCGCGCGCCGCACCAGCAGGCACGATCCCGACAGCCAGCCGACGGCCCGCTCGGAGATCTCCTCGTTTTCCTGCCGGTAGCGCCGCGTCCAGGGATTCGACTTCCACACCGTGCCGAGAATCGCGTGCCCTGCCCCATCGAGCAGACCGGGAACCGAGCGCGCCGAGGGGTAGGTGCTGCCGTCCGGTTCGAGCACCTTCGGGCCGAGCGCGCCCGCGCGCGGCCAGCGCTGGGCGGCGGCGAGCAGTTCATCGATGGAATCGGTGCCCCAGCGGATGTCGGGGTTGGCAATGATCACGAACTCGACGTCGGGATCGATCTCCGCGACGGCGCGGTTGATCGCACCGCCGTAACCGATGTTGCCGCCGGTGCGTAGCAGTCGGACGTGCGAATTCGCCTCGGCCGCGAGTTCTGGCGTGCCGTCGACGGAACCGTTGTCGGCGAGAATCACCTGTGGCTTCTCGCTGGTCGCATCGGCCAGCGTGGTGATGAAGTGCTCGAGGTGCTCGCCCGGTGAATAAGTCACCGTGACGACGACAAGCCCGCCCGGGGCGGCAGAATCGGAAGTGCTCACGCTTGCGCCTCGCTGACGCTCGGCTCCGGCCCGACCGCTTCGGCGGCTGTGTCTCTGGTTCGTTCGCTGCGCTCACTCACGACATGCCAGCCTAGTCGGACCTACCCGACAGCGCGTCCCCGAGTGCTTCCTGCCAATCTCGCAGCGGAGCGAGCCCTGCGCCGATCCACGCATCGTTGGACAACACCGAATATGCCGGGCGCCGTGCAGGTCTCGGAAATGCGGTCGAGTCACACGGACGGACCCGGGCGGGGTCGGCGCCGATTCCGACGAACACCGCCTGTGCCAGTTCGAACCAACTCGCCCGGCCCGCATTAGTGGCGTGCAGCACTCGGGGCGCGTCCGGCCGCTCGACCAGCTCCAGCAGACCTGCGGCCAGATCGGCAGCATAGGTCGGGGAGCCGATTTGATCGTCGACCACATCGATGGTGTCGCGTTCGCGTTCCAGCCGCAGCATGGTGGCCACGAAATCATTGCCCACCCCCGTGTACACCCACGCGGTCCGCACGATGTGCGACTGCGGAGCCAATGCCGATACCGCCTGCTCACCGGCCAGTTTGGACCGGCCGTACACCGTCGATGGACCGGTCGGATCGGTGGTGTCGTACGGCTTGTCGCCGGTACCGGCGAACACGTAATCGGTCGAGAGATGGATCAGCCGAACACCCGTATCGGCGCAGGCGGCGGCGAGTACGGTGGGTCCGGTCTCGTTGCAGGCGAAGGCCGCATCCGGCTCGGATTCGGCTTGGTCCACGGCGGTGTACGCGGCGCAATTGAGCACCACGTCACCGGGTTCGACAATCGCACGCACCGCGGCCGCGTCGGTGATGTCGAGTTCGCGGTGGCCGAAGGCACGGGCGGCGGGTGCCCGGCGGAGTATCTCCTGTCCGAGCTGCCCCCGTGCCCCGGTCACGATCAAGCGTCCTGGGGCTGCAGTGTCTGCGGTCACGGCCGCAAGTCTGGCACGCCGTGACACCTGAGGTTGATGTCTGCCGCGGTAACCGTTGGTTAGCCTTGATGGACGGGTACGGGGGACTTACCGGAGTAGGGGCGGTCTGGCGCTGCCAGCAGAGAACCTGAGTCAGGCGAGAGGATGCAGAGTTGTCGCAGCGGAGCAGGACGTCGGTGCAAGCGCGACTATCCGGCGCTGATGCCGGACCCGTCGCATCCGGTCCGCTGCGCGTATTCATCGCGGCGGGTGCGGTATTGGTCCTTGTCATCACCGGATTCGCCTGGCACAGCGTCGATTCCCTGATCTCCCAGATCGAACGCATCGGCAACCTCGGCCTCGGCGGTGGCCGCGACGGCGCCGTCGACATCCTGCTCGTCGGTGTGGACAGCCGCACCGACGCGCACGGAAACCCGCTGAGCAGCGGCGAACGTGCGATGTTGCACGCGGGGAACGAGGTGGGCACCAATACCGACACCATCGTGCTGATGCGCGTCCCGAACGACGGGCGCTCCGCCACCGCCATCTCCATCCCGCGCGATTCCTACGTCGACATCCCCGGCCTCGGCATGGGCAAAATCAACTCCGCCTACGGCGAGACCAAGGAAACCGAGCGGCTGAAGCTGAACAATCAGGGCGTTTCCGAGGCCGAGGCGGAAAAACAGTCCACCCAGGCCGGCCGCCAGGCACTGATCAAGTCGGTGGCCAACCTCACCGGGATCACCGTCGACCATTACGCCGAAGTGAGCCTGCTCGGCTTCGTGTTGCTCACCGACGCGGTCGGTGGTGTCGAGGTGTGCCTGAACAACCCGGTCGACGAATGGATGTCCGGCGCCGACTTCCCGGCGGGCCGCCAGCGGCTCGACGGCCCGCAGGCCCTCGGTTTCGTGCGCCAGCGCCACGATCTGCAGCGCGGTGACCTGGATCGGATCGTGCGCCAGCAGGTCTTCATGGCGCAGTTGGTCAAACAGGTACTCACCGCGAAAACGCTGGCCAATCCGGGCAAACTCGAGCAACTCAGCGGTGCGGTTGGGCGGGCCGTCGTCTTGGACGACAACTGGGATGTGCTCGCGTTTCTCCAACAGCTACAGGATCTTTCGGGTGGCCAGGTGAAGTTCGAGACGGTGCCGGTCACCGATCTCAACAGCTTGACGAGCGACGGCGAATCGGTGGTCCGCGTCGATCCCAAGGCGGTCAAGACCTATGTGGCGTCGCTGGTCGACGGCAAGACCGAGCAGCCCGCCGAATCGACGATCGACCCGAGCAACGTGAGCGTCAGCGTGTTCAACGCCAGCGGCATCGGTGGACTCGCCGGCCAGGTGGCACAGGCCTTGACCACCAAGGGCTTTCATGAGGGTCTGGTGGGCAACTACACCGGCCCGAGCGTGACCAGCAGCCGGGTGCTTGCCACGAGCACCACGGACCCGGAAGCCAAGGCAGTGGCGAAGGCGCTCGGTGGGCTCCCGGTGGTCGCCGATCCGTCGTTGTCAGCGGAATCTGTCAGCGTCGTGCTGGCGAGCGACTATTCTGGGCCGGGCTCGGCTGCGAGCAGCATGTTCGACATCTCCGGGACGTCGTCGGCCACCGCAACACCGGTCCCGCCCGCCCCACCGATCGACGCAGGCCAGACAGGACCGAAATGCGTGAACTGAACCATGCGTGACAAAACCAAGACACTGACCCTCACCGAGGCGGTGCTCGATCCGATCCTCGAACGCGAACCCGCGGGTCCGCGCATCACCTATTACAACGACGCCACCGACGCCAGGATCGAGCTGTCCGGGCTGACGCTTGCGAACTGGGCAGCCAAGACCGCCAACCTGATTCGCGACGAGTTCGGCCTGAGTCCCGGCGCCAGGGTCGCGGTATTGCTGCCCGCGCACTGGCAGACCGCCGCGGTCCTGCTCGGCTGCTGGTGGGCCGGTGCCGAGGTGGTGTTGGGGCCCGATCCCGACGCCGATCTGGCCCTGGCCACCGCCGAGCGGCTCGAGGAAACCGACGGTGTCGCCGAGGTTGCCGCACTGTCGCTGGATGCGTTCGGCATGCCCGTTCGCGATCTGCCGATCGGCATCACCGATTTCGCCACCTCGGTGCGCGTGCACGGTGACCAGTTCCACCCGCGCGGAGCGGGCGTGGCGCTGGATGGCATGCCGGTGTCCGAGGTACTGGCCGAAGCGAAGAAATCCGCACTGCTGCAAGGATTTTCCGAGGGCGATCGGGTGCTGTCGAGTGCGTCGTGGGATACACCCGCGGAACTGATCGACGGACTGATCTCGGTGCTGGCGGCGGGCGCCTCGCTGGTGCAAGTGGTCAACCCGGACCCGGCCCAGCACGACCGGCGCGTGGCATCCGAACGGGTAACCGTTCGACGCTGATCGAATCCGGCATTCACCGGAGGAATATCGTCGCTCGCTGGGATAATCGGTCCAGGCGTGGAGGTGGCGTCTCCTACCACGGTATAGGCCACCTATCCGACCAGAGGACGTTCCACAGCCGCACCCGAATCCGTACGGTGGATGTATCGCACAACGACGGGGTTGGTGAGAATGAAGCCGCAGTATTGGTTGCGTTGGTTATCAGTGCAGGGCGCCCCCCGGCTGGCCTTGCGAACACAGGCATGGCGCGGTGACCCGTTCGCTCAGCTGATGGGTGGGCCGAGCGGCCTCGACGACCCCTATCCACTCATCGAGCGCCTGCGCGCGCAGGTGACGCACGGACCGAGCAGGCTGCTGCACACCCCGATCGCGTGGGCCGCCTTCGACCACGATCTGTGCCGAGCCATTCTGCGGGACACCCGTTTCGGTGTGCGAACCACCGAAAGCTTCAATATCCCCAAGCCGCTCCAGCTGATCGCGGATCGCTTCCCGATGCCGCCGAGCCCGGTCGAGCCGCCATCGATGCTGGTGATCGATCCGCCGCAGCACACGGCGATGCGCCGTCCGGTCTCCTCGGCCTTCACCCCGCGGGCGATCCGCAAGCTACGTGAGCGCGTCGAAACCGTCACCGAGGAACTGCTCGGCGCGCTACCCGCCGGCGGCTCGGCCGACCTGATCGAATCTTTTGCCGCACAGGTTCCCATCGCGATCATCTCCGAAATGCTCGGATTCCCCGACCGCGACCGCAAGCTCTTCCTCGACTGGGGCGACAAGGCGACGCCACTGCTCGACGTCGGCATCTCCTGGCGCACGTTCCACCGCGGGGTGGTGGCGATGGATGTCATGAACTCCTACCTCGACGACCACATCGAACGGCTGCGCCGCGAACCGGGTGACGACATCCTCAGCAACCTGGTCACCGCCGGTGAACTGGATACCTTCGAATTGAAGGCGACCGCCAGCCTGCTGATGGGCGCCGGTTTCGAAACCACGGTCAACCTCATCGGCAACGGTGTCGTGCAACTGGTCGCTCACCCCGAACAGCTCGACCGGCTGCGCACCGAACCGGAACTCTGGCCCAACGCCATCGAAGAGGTCCTGCGCATCGACGCTCCGGTGCAGACAACGGCTCGCACCGCCCTGTGCGACGTCGAACTCGACGGCGTCGCGATTCGGGAAGGCAGCACCATCGTCCTTTCACTGGCAGGCGCCAACCGCGACCCCGCGGTCTTCACCGACCCCGCGGCCTTCGACGTCGCCCGCTCGAACGCCAAGGAGCACCTCACCTTCAGCAGTGGCATGCACGCCTGCCTCGGCGCGAGCCTGGCCCGAATGGAGGCCGTCTATGCTCTGCAATCGCTGTTCGACTGTTTCCCCGACCTCGCCCTCGACGGCCGACCCCGACGCCGGAACCTGTTCACCCTGCACGGGTATGAGCGAATGCCGGTCCGCCTCGGCCGCCGCGCGAGCACTCCGGCCCAGGAACCGACGACCGTCTAAAGCGTGTCTCCCGATCGGTGAGATCGGGAGACACCGTCCTTCTCTACCGGAGAGCTTCCATCTGTTCTACAGACCGCCCGGCCGAATATTCCCCGCCCGTCGACCTGATCAGCTCGGTGCGGCTCACCACGCCGAGCGCGTTGTAAAGATTGCGGATGCGCCGATAGATCGAGCGTTCCGACAGGTAGTTGGCCCGCGCGATCTCGGCGACGGTCATCGGCGTTCGCAGCATCCTCAGCAATCTGATGTCGAATTCGGTCCACGCGCTGCGGCCGACCGAGATCCCCAGTGGAGGCAGGTCTGCGGCCTCGGGTGCATCGTCGCGCCGCGGCTCGGCGTGCTGCCCACGGCTGCTCGCGCTGTGGTCGGTGACCGCGCCGAGCAACGCCGGACGCGTGTCGATCCTGGCCGAGTGCATGAACTCGCCCAACTGCGCCCGAAGCATCTCCGCCTGCCGCTCGCCCGGTATCGCGACGTTGATCACGAAGTCGGCACCGAAGCGGATCGCGGAGTACGTCGAATGACCGGTGACGTCGTCGGTGACCGCGACGATGAGACCCATCGCATGCTGCGCCCGAACCGTATGCAAGCTTTCGGCC
Source organism: Nocardia sp. CWNU-33 (assembly GCF_046764895.1). Classification (NCBI taxonomy): domain Bacteria; kingdom Bacillati; phylum Actinomycetota; class Actinomycetes; order Mycobacteriales; family Nocardiaceae; genus Nocardia; species Nocardia sp. CWNU-33. The sequence goes on from NZ_JBKOQN010000008.1 coordinate 181,359, forward strand.
TCGTACTCCGCGTTGACCGGGAGCATGATGATCGCGCCGGAAATGTCACTGCGCGAGACCAATTCGTCGTAGTCCGCGAACTCGATTCGGAAGGTAGGCGCGAAGAGCTGTCCCCACAGCTCATTCGCGGAGTCCAGGTACTCGTGCAGGCCCGGATGCGCGAGGGCCACACGCGCCGCCCTTCCACCAACAGCCTGACTCGGTTGCGTCCCGTTCACAAGAAATCCCCCACTCGGTGCAGTCGAGGTACCGGCCGGGTTCTCCGTGCGGCCGGCCCGTGTGCAGCACCGTTCGCCTGCGAGGCTGCGTCAGCCGGTCACGACCGCGGCACCTCTTGGGATCTGGTTCTGCTACACGTATGGACGCAACGAACCACAGATCGGTTCCATAGCAGCGCAACAGTTTTCGAGAAGATCGGTCCAGCGACGCGAGGCGAACCCCGTGTCGCGCAGCAATCCGCGGATCGGGGAGCTCAGCTGAAACCGACGGCCTGCTCGCCCCACGCGGTGTGTAGGTCGCGGTCGGGGTTGTCCACCACGCGATCGATGGCGTCGATCAGCAGGGTGGTGCGGTTCGACGGACGGTAGGGCGGCCAGTGTTTCGAGCCGTCCAGCGCGGCGGGAACGCCGTGTGTGGCGAAGGCCAGCCAACGGCGCATCATCCGGCCCGATACCTCGGTGGCCACCTTGCGGCCGCCCAGCCAGAAGGTCGGGTCGTGGTTGAAGGTGCCGAAATTGCCGAAGACGTAAGGCAATTCGGTGGCATGGCCTGCGCCGACGCGTGCGGCCTTCAACATCGGCGTCGCATGGTCGAAGCGGTACATCCAGGTCGGTGAGTGCTGGGCATGCGCATCGGCCACCCAGTGGGCAGGCATCCGGAACGCCGCGTCGGTGGACATGGCGAGCGCGCCGCGGGTCTTGTCGAGATCAGGGTAGGCCGAGGTGATTTCGGCGATCCGCTCGTGCGACATCTCCGGGTGATTGGCGGCGACATCGCGCAGCATGGCGTTCACCGCGTCCGGCGTGACCGGCATGATCGGCGAACGGAACACCCGAAACAGCGAGGCCTCGTCTTTGTTGGTCCCGATCATCAGCGGCATCCGATGTGAACGCCCGTGCTGGAAACGGTCGATCGGATAGGTGGGGAGCAGGTCGCCGTCGACGACGGGGGCCGCGGCCAGCCTGCCCGGCTCTTTCAGCGGGATCTCGTCGAGCAGCACGCCCGCCGCGGTCACGATCCGTTCGAGCGGGCATTCGAGCAGTTCACTCACTCTCGATTCGGGCAATTCCAGCAGTTCCAAGAACCGCTGCGCGACGCCTGCGGCCCGCTCGTGTCCGAATATGGTTGTCGCGGGCGGACTTTGCGCAATGGCCTTGTGGAACAAGCCGGCCGAACGCGGCGAGGTCAGCAACGCCGTCACGCACCCGGCCCCCGACGACTCACCGAACAGCGTCACATTGTCGGGGTCGCCGCCGAATCCGGCGATATTGTCGCGCACCCATTCCAGTGCCGCGATCTGGTCGTGCAGACCGAGGTTGGGGGTGAAGGCGTCCGACAGCGAGGACAGATCGAGAAACCCGAGTGCGCCGAGCCGGTAATTGACGCCGACCACCACCACGTCACCGGTTTCGGCCAGCTTGCGGCCGTCGTAGATGCCCTGCGCCGCGGTGCCGAGGCAGTACGCACCGCCATGCAGCCACACCAGCACCGGCCGTGGTTCACCTGATTCGGTGGCGTGCGGCGGCGCCCAGACATTCAGCCAGAGGCAATCCTCGCCCATCCGAAGTTCCGAATCGACGGGAACCATGGGGCCGATGGTCTGCGGGGCGATATCCCCGAATGTCACGCAATCCCGAATCCCGTCCCACGGCTGCGGTGGCAACGGCGGCCGAAACCGGTCCGGCCCCGCGACAGGGGCCGCGTACGGGATGCTGCGCCATACGGCGACCTGGCCGTCCCAGTGACCACGCACGTGTCCCGACGTTGTTCGTGCGACAGGCGCGGCGCCTTCCACATCCGAGCTCGGTTCCGTCTCGAACTGAGTGCTCATTGTCCGCACCTCCTGCCCACGACCCCGGTCGGCATGCTGCGAATTCGCTCCGCCCGGTCCGGTTCTTCGTGATCTCTGCTTCGAGAGTACGTCCACGCCGCGAGCGCGGCGGGCAAGACGCAGCTAACGGTTGCAGGACGCTACGCTGGAGCGATGCCGAGTTACAGCTTCCGGTGCCGCAGCTGTGGCGACACCTTCGACGTGAATCGCCCGATGGCGGAGTCATCGAATCCGGCCACCTGCCCGCACGGTCACCACGACACGGTCAAGCTGCTCACCACGTTTGCCACGGTCAGCCGGGGTGGCGGCGGCACACCGCAGCCTGCTGCGGCGCCGCGTCCTTCGGGCGGCGGCTGCTGCGGTGGCGGCTGCTGCGCCTGACCCTCGTTCGGCTCGAGCCGCAGCGGGGCCGAGCTCAGTCGCGCTTGTCGGCGTGGCCGAGATCACGATCCGGCTCGACCCGGTCGCGCACCCGTTGCTTGAGCACGGCGATATCGGGGAACCCGCCGTCGGCCTTGCGCTCCCACACCTGCTCACCGTCCACGGTGACCCGGAAGACACCGCCCGATCCCGGGATCAGCGCAACCTCGCCGAGGGCTGTTTCGAAGGTGCTCAGCAGCTCCTGTGCCATCCAGCTCGCCCGCAGCAGCCAGCGGCACTGGGTGCAGTATTCGATCGCGACTCGTGCCATGAGGGGCACGCTACCGGTCATGGTTCGATGACACCGTCCAGGTAGACCCAGGCGCCGTCCTCCCTGCGGAACCTGCTGACCTCGTGCAACGACCCGCGGGCGCCGTCGGCCCGATAGTGCGCGATGAACTCGACGGTGCCGACATCGTCGAACGGACCGCCGCGCTCGGTGCGCACGATCTCCAGGAACAGCCACCGCTGCCCGGGATCGAGCTCGAGATCCGCGGGCCGGGTGCTCGAATGCCATGAGCGCCGAAGATATTCGATGTCACCGATCGCGAACGCGGTGTACCTCGACCGCATCAACGCCTCGGCTGTCGCCGCAGGCCGCTGCCCCGCAAGCACCGGACCACAGCACTGCTCGAACGGCTCGCCGCGCTTGCACGGACACACCTCGGTCTTACCCATACCCACATCGTGCAAGCCCGGGGAACTCGATATCACTCCGGGCCTCAGAAAGGGCTTGTGTCGAACATGCTGAGCACCGGTTCGGCCGTTGCCCAATAGCCTTTTGCGACCGAGCAGCATCATCGGCTTGTTCGACCGAGGCCGCCCACACCTCATCGCACTTCGGCACTGGCAAGCGCGGCGGCGATCGCCGCGGTCTGCTCGCGCCAGCGGCGCAAGTCGGTGACGCTCGGCGCGAGCTCGTAGTCGTAGTGGTGGGCGGCGCGCGACAGCGCCGCCCATACCGTCGCGACCTGCGCGGCCGTCTCGGAGCCCGCGAATGCGCGCAATGCCAGTAGCTGCGCGCGCATCGGGCAACGCGCCAGCTCCGGAGCGACCCGCGCCCATAATTCGTCGACGCACTGCTCGAGGGCCAGGCGCAGGATCCACACGGTCGCGCGCGACCACAGCCCGTCGGCGTCGGTTACCGACCCGTCGAGCAGCCGGTCGACGGCATCGAATCGTTCGGCGACGGTCGGCCGCGGCAGTGCGCGCGGACGGCCCGCACCCGATCGACGCGCAGGACCGCGACGCCCCGGCCTCCGCCGCGGCCTGTGTTCTGCACTCATGCGCGTAACCAGGCGACGAACTTCTCGGTATCGGCGATCAGATCGCGCATACTGCGGCCAATCGGCACGTGCGCGCCCGCAGTCGCGTCGCGCAGTGCGTCCACCACCCATTTACCTTCGCGGGCAAGGTGTTTGTTCAGATCGTCGACGCGCCCGGACACCCCCATCACCGCGAGCGCGACCATCGCGCGGGTGGTCTGCGCGCCCTCGACGTAGCGCTCGACCTCGCGATGATCCATGCCCTCGGCAAGCAGATTGCGCCTGGCCCGCGCCAGGCTGGCCGCCTCCACAGCGGAGCGGCAGCAGGTGGCAACGAGTTCATCGGCGATCGCCTGCGGCAGCTGCGGGGTCTTGGCCAGCGAGCGCGCGTCGTCGAGGTAGCGGCGCACCGGGTCGCTTGCCATCCTGACCTCGATCACCGAACGCTCGCGCCGCTGCACCTCGAGCACACAGGCGTCCAACTGCATGCGGCGGACGGCCTCGGCCAGCCGCTCGTCGTGGGTGAACACGATCACCTGGCGCGTCCACGCGACGACGGCGAGCACCCTGGCCAGCCCGTCCACCTTCGCCGGGTCCATCGCCTGCACCGGGTCGTCGATCATGACGAAACGGAAGGGACTCTGTTCGACGGTCGCGCGCGGCAGGAACAGCGACAACCCCAGCGCATGCAGCTCGCCCTGGCTCATCACGCCGAGCGCTGCGCCGTCGACGTCGTCGACGGTGACATCGAGCAGCACTCGCCGCGCGGTTCCGGCATTGCCCTGCAACGTGATTGCGCCGAGTTCCACATTGCTCTGCTGCCGCAGCGTGTGCCAGACCCAGCGCGCCGTCGTCTCCAGCGGCGCCATGCGTTCGCCGCGCAACCCCGCGGTCGCGGACTTGAGCCAGTCCTCGGCTCGCCGGACCGTGCGCAGGACGCCCGCTTGCGCGGCCACCCGCCGAGCTCCGTCCAACCAGCCGACGAGGCGGGGCACCAGCGGCGACCACACTTCGTCGATCCGGCTCAGTTCCTTGCGGGTGCCCTGTTGCAGTAGATCGAGTTCGTCGACGAGCCGCGCATGCGCACAACGCAACTGGTCGGGCAGCTCAGTGGTGTACTCGGCCGAGCTCAGCGCGGACCACTCCGACCAGGCACTGCGCACCGCTGTGGTGTCCACGGTGGGCGGGTAGCCGGGGTCGAAATCCAGTTCCGCGGGAACATGTTGCGGCAATGCCCGCGCCGCACGCACGGCTCGGCGCAGATCGGCACGTGCGGTGGCGAGCGCATCGACACGTGCGGTCAGCGCGGCGATCGAATCATCGGCGGCACTCGACCATGCGTCGTCCAACTCCCCGCGGCCGCACACCGGGCACGCGCAACTGCCCCCGGCGGCAACATGATCGCGGGCCTTGCGCAGCAGCTCGAGCACTCGCAGATCGGCTTCGGCGTCCGCGGTGGAATCGCGAGCCAGCACGGTCGCGCATTGCTCCAGGCGCTTGGCCACCGCCTCGACCTCGGCGTTGGACGGGATGGCCAGTCGCACGATCGCGCGCAGGCCCGCGGGTCCGGACGGATCGTCGGCGGACCCGAAAACCGCACGGCCGATCGCGGTGAGATCCGGTTGCGCGGGGCGCAGCAGACCTGCGAGCCGGATCGCGCGATCGTCGGCCACCGACTCGAGCGTGGTGACCAGCCCGAGCCGCTGCTGCCGCGAATCTCGTACCACGCGTTCCAATTCCAGCCGGCGGGCACGAATCCGCTCCTGCGCCATGGTCAGTTCGTCGAGGCCGAGCAGCTGGTGCAGCGCGTCGAAGAGGTCGCTGGGTTTGCCGTCGACCAGCGCACCGAGCTCGCTGTAGGACAGGAATGGGCGGTACAGGTCGAGCAGTCCGGACCAGCGGTCGGTATCGAATTCCGTTGGCGGGCCTGGTGGTCGCTGTTCGGTCCAGCGCGCCGCGCCGAGGTCGGCCTCCGGTGACCATTCCTTGGCAATGGTCAGCTCGGAATCGCTTCCCGTGGTGAGCAATTCCAGCTCGATGCGGGTGGAGTCGGACTCGTGCAGATTGCGCCAGCCCTCCCGCCATGCGGCGGACCTGCCGTCCCAGCGGCGATTGCCGCCGGTCAGCGCCAGCTCTGCGGCCTCGGCGAAGCTGGATTTGCCGCTGCCGTTACGTCCGACGACCAGGGTCAAACCGGGACCCGGCGGCAGCTTCAGCGATACCTCGGGTCCGATGCCGCGGAAGCCACGCACCCGGATCGCGCGCAGGAATATCCCCGAATCATCGAACTCCATTGTGCGGTCGGGAGACTCGGTGCCGAGCGCCTGCAACACCGCGTGCGCCACATCGGCGGTGACCGTGGGATCGGCAGCAAGCCTGCGGGCAACCACCGCGGTGAGACGCGGCACCGATTCCGTCGCCGGGTCGGCATCGGGATCCGTGCGCATGCGAAACCCCCTCCACCACGGAACGGCGTCCTGGCGACCCCAGGGCCCGGCGTCACTGTCGAAAGCTGTGCGAAACGCTACCCGATCGTGTCGAATTCGCCCACCGCACGGTCCGAATGTGCTGGTAGGGGCTCGAACCTGCCCGCGGGGATGGTATGGCCATCGAGCGTCAGGGGAATGCGCTCGATGTCCACCCCTCGCCAGCCCCGGCGGGCAGCTCGATGGTGTCTCACCCGATGCGGGTGGCTCGGTCGAGCCGAACAGAACAGAATGACAGAAACCGACCGGTAAGGCAAGGCACATTTGTCTCGAATTTTCCGACTGCACAGCGATTTCCAGGCAAAACCCGTGGGTAGCGCGGCACTTGTCGGTGGGCTGCGGTAGAAATCCGGTCAACCGAGAAACGGGGGAACACATGACGCAGAGCCGAGCGGGAGCCGCCCGATGACGGCACCGTGGACCGAGGAGCAGGTCAGCGCGCTGGCACCGGACGCGAGCTCGCTGTCGGCCGCACGCAAGCTCGCCGGACGCTGGCACGGCGCGGGGTATCACGACACCGCACTCTGGGGCCTCTGCAAGGGCAGCGGCGCCAAGCCGTATCAAACGATCGTCGATCTGGCCGGTCCGGCGTACAAGTGCTCGTGTCCCAGTCGCAAGTTCCCGTGCAAACACGCGCTGTCGCTGCTGCTGAGCTGGTCGGGCGGGTCCGTCGAAGAGGCAGCGCAGATCGCCGATTTCGCTGCCGACTGGATCACCGGCCGCGCCACTCGCGCTGCGGCGAAACCAGCTGGAGAAACCACCGCGCGGACGCCGAATCCGGCCACGGCCGAGCAACGGCGGGTGCGGGTGACCGCGGGGCTGGAGGAACTCGATATCTGGCTCGGCGATCAGGTACGCACGGGGCTCGCCCAGAGCAATCGGTCCTTCGGGGCGTTCGAGGCGATCGCCGCACGGATGGTCGACGCGCAGGCGCCCGGTATCGCCTCGGCGCTGCGGCAACTGCCTGCCACGGTGGTGACCAGCGCGGATTGGCCGGACCTTGTCCTGCGTGAATTCGCGCGGCTACATCTGCTTGTCGCCGCGCATCGTCGCATCGACGACATGTCGCCCGCATTGGCGGCGAGCATCCGCTCCCACATCGGCTATCCCGCACCGGCGGAGAGCGTGCGCGACGAGCCTGCTGTTCGCGACCGTTGGATGGTGCTCGGCGTCCGCACCAGCGAGGAGGAACGGCTCTACACGCGGCGAAGCTGGCTGTACGGCAGGGAAAGCCGGCGCTGGGCGCTGCTGGTCGAGCACTCCTTCGGCACACCGAGCTTCTCCGCGGAGGTGCCCGCCCCCGGCATGATGGCCGACGCGCACCTGCACTACTACCCGGGGGCCGCGCCATTGCGCGCACTGTGGGGCGAACGGCACGGCGCCGCAGAACCATTCACCACCTTCCCGATCGCAGCCGAAGCCGGCAGCATCACCGCCGCGCTCGATGCGCACGCGCGGGCGCTCGGCGCGGATCCGTGGCTGCGGTCGTGGCCGATCCTGCTCACCGACGTCGTACCGGTACCCACCGAAAATGGTTGGTATATAGCGGAATCCGGCGGTGCTGCGGTACCGGTTGTGCCGATCGAGCAGCCGTGGCGGCTACTCGGCGTGTCCGGCGGTCATCCGGTGACGCTTGCCGCGGAGTGGACTGCCGATGGCCTTGTCCCGATCTCGGCGTTCACCGCGGGCGAAGTCGTCGACGTGAGCGGCCAGGGACTCACCGCCCGCAGCGCCAGGAATTCGGCTGCCACGCAGTCGCCGAACGCCGCAGACCTGACCTCCGTCGCATTGCTGGGCACCGCGCGCCGCGCCCCGGACCCGACCCGGCTCGATCCACCGGTCGCGGCCGCGGCGGCCGAGCTGCGCTCCGAGCCTGCACTGCTGCTGCTCGAATCTGCCGCACTGCGTGACACTTTCGCGCGCGGCGGGGTGGCAGCGGGTACCGCAACCCCGCCCGACCCCGCCGAGGACGACACCCGGCGACTACTGCCGAGGCTTGCGGCGTCCCGGCTCTCGCGCATGGTGACCGACCGGTCACCGTTTCTCGCGGAATGGTTCGCCGCGGCCGCGCCGTACGACTACCGCGCCCCCGATGCACTGTGCGGACTATTACTGGAACACGCGAAAACGAACGCCGAGCTGCGCGAACCCCTTTTGCGCCTGGCCGGTGCGCGCGGTCGCTGGTTGGCGATACAGCATCCGGAGTGGCGAAACCTGGTGCGGCACAGTACAAAAACTCCGGACGCGGAGGTATGGCAGTTCGGCAGACCGCCCGAGCGGCGGGACTGGCTCACCGATCTGCGCCGCCGCGACGCGGCCGCCGCGCTGGCGGCGCTGACCGCGGCGTGGCCGAAGGAATCCGGCCCGCTGAAAGCGGAGCTGCTCGCCGTCCTCGCCAACGGGATTTCAGCGGCCGACGAGGCGCTGCTCGAGACGGCGTTGGACGATCGCCGCGCCGACGTCCGGCGCACCGCCGCCGGACTGCTCACCCTGCTGCCCGACTCGGCGTTCGCCCATCGGATGACGCGGCGCGCGACCCAATGGTTGGACACGATCTGGGCGCCTGCCGAAAACGGCGCGCTCCGTGCGCATCTCACCATCGAGTTGCCCGATGCACTCGACACCGCGGATCACCGCGACGGCATCGCCGACCGCACAGTGGAGTTCACCTACCGGTGGGGCGGCGGACCCGACGTGACCGCGGGCCGCGTCCGCCAGCTCGTCGCCGCGACGCCGCTGACGCACTGGGCGGCGGCGCTGGGGACACCGAATAATCCGGCCACGCCGGAGCAGGTGACGCAGGCCGCCATCGCCGACCGGTTCCGGCAGCCGGTCTTCGACGGCTGGGTCGATGCCACACTGGCGCAGCACGATCCGGCGTGGGCCCGTGCCCTGTTCAACGCCGGCGTGCCGTCCGATCTCGCCATGCTGCGCCGCCGTGAACTCTTCGCGCTGTTGCCGCTCGCCGACCGGACCACGCACCTGCTGCAGCTGGACGGATCGTGGCTCTCGGAGATCGAGGCACTGTTGCCCGCTATGGGGCACCCATGGCCGGAACCGTTGGCCCAGCATTTGATTCTGCTGCTGTTCGAACGTGCGCGCGCCGCGTACCAGCCGCCAGGGACCAACCGCCCCGGCGCACACGGCGCGACGCCGAGCGCACACCGGTCGCTGCTCGCCGCGGCGGCCGCTCACCTGCCGCTCGTCGCGGCCCCTGCGGTCACCGTGGTGGCCCGCCGTTGCGACGATCCCGGCTGGGAGCAGGCCTTCAACCAACTCGCCCACGACCTCAACCACCGCTCGATGATGCTCGAGGAGTTGCAGTGACCACCACCACCGTGTCCACCGAAGACACCACACCGGACCTGTTGCGCCCCCACGCCGAACAGGCATACGCGCACGAACTGCGGGCGCTGACCGCCATCGACGACCGCCCGCGCCCGCCCTCGTGGCGGCTCTCGCCCTGGGCGGTGGTCACCTATCTGCTCGGTGGCACGCTCGACGACGGCACCGTGATCACTCCGAAGTACGTCGGCCCGCGCCGACTCATGGAGGTCGCGGTGGCCACCCTGGCAACCGACCGGGCGCTGCTGCTGCTCGGTGTGCCAGGCACCGCCAAAACCTGGGTGTCGGAACATCTTTCGGCTGCCATCTGCGGCGAGTCGACACTGCTGGTGCAGGGCACTTCCGGCACCGCGGAAGAAGCGATCCGCTACGGCTGGAACTACGCGCGACTGCTGGCAGAAGGGCCGAGCGAAGGCGCGATGGTGGCTTCGCCGGTGATGACCGCGATGAGTCGCGGCGCCATCGCCCGCATCGAAGAACTCACCCGCATCCCCTCGGATGTGCAGGACGCGCTGATCACCGTGCTGTCGGAGAAGACGCTGCCGGTGCCCGAACTCGGCACCGAGGTGCAGGCCGCCAAGGGGTTCAACGTCATCGCCACCGCCAATGACCGCGACCGCGGCGTCAACGACCTGTCCTCGGCACTGCGCCGCCGCTTCAACACCGTGGTGCTGCCGCTGCCTGCCAGCGAAGACGACGAGGTCGCTATCGTCACCCGTCGCGTGGAACAACTCGGCTCCGCGCTGGAACTGCCCACCATTCCCGCCGCCGCCGAGGAAGTGCGCCGCGTCGTACGCATCTTCCGCGAACTGCGCTCCGGCATCACCGCCGACGGCCGTACCAAGCTCAAGTCCCCGTCGGGCACCCTGTCCACCGCCGAAGCAATCTCGGTCATCACCAACGGCATCGCCTTGTCCGCACACTTCGGCGACGGCGTCCTGCGCGCCTCCGACATTGCGGGCGCTGTCCTCGGCTCGGTGATCAAGGACCCGGTCTCCGACGCCGTCGTCTGGACCGAATACCTGGAAGCCGTCGTCCGCGAACGCCCCGACTGGTCCGATTTCTACCGCGCCTGCCGCGACGTGAACGGGTGAGCCACACCGCCGAATCGGCGCAGCTCGGTGCTGCGACGGCCGGGATGTGCACACGGACAGAGATATTCAACCCGAGGTAGCAGGGTGACTCACACATACGCCGACACCGATACACACCCGGAAACCACAAGCCACACGGGATGCATCCGCGCATACGGGCAGCCGCACGAAATCGGTGCGCACAGCCCGGCCGGCGCGGCACGGAAACAAGGGGTAGCACCGTGATCCAGACGTATCCAGGCGCTGACACCAGCGGACACGCGGACACGAACGCGCAGGGCGGTGACGGCGACGTATCGCAGGTCAGCGACGGACCAGTGACTCGAGTATTCGGCATCCGCCATCACGGACCGGGTTCGGCCAAGTCGCTGCGCGCGGCGCTGGAAGCATTCCGGCCCGATGCGATCCTGATCGAAGGTCCTGCGGATGCCGATCCGCTGGTCGGTTATGTCGCCGCGGACGGGATGGCACCGCCGGTGGCGCTGCTCGCCTATGTGCCGGACACCCCGGCCAAGGCGGCGTTCTGGCCGTATGCGGTGTTCTCTCCGGAGTGGCAGGCGCTGGGGTATGCGGTGGAACACGGTGTGGCCGTGCGGTTCTGCGACCTGCCCGCCACCACGGTGCTCGCCCGCGACGACGAACCCGGTGATCACATCGACCCACTCGCCGAGTTGGCCGCGGCTGCTGGATACGACGACGCCGAACGCTGGTGGGATGCGGTGGTCGAATCGGCAGCCGACTCTACCGCTTTCGAGGCGATCACAGAAGCGATGGGGGCAATCCGCGATGCCGCCGCCGCAGGAACGCTCGGCGCCCGGACCGACTACAACGGAGAACCGAGCGAAGACGGCGCACCCGAAAGCGGCTCGGTTGCTGTCGAATCGGAGATCGCGCCACGAGTGCCGGTCGCGATCGATGAGCACACCCTGCGGCGTGAGGCGTACATGCGGCAGACGATGCGCAAGGCGCTCAAGGACGGAGCACAACGGCTCGCGGTGGTCTGCGGTGCGTGGCATGCGCCCGCGTTGGTCGGCAAGCTCGGACCGGCGGCCGCGGATATGCGGCTGCTCAAGGGGTTGCCGAAGGTGAAGGCCACCGTGACCTGGGTGCCGTGGACGCATTCACGGCTGGCCTCGGCGTCCGGTTATGGCGCGGGCATTACCTCGCCGGGCTGGTATCACCATCTGTTCACTCAGACCGAGCAGCCCATCGCCCGGTGGCTCACCAAGGTGGCCGGGGTGCTGCGGGCGCATGATCTGCCGGTCTCGAGTGCACACATCATCGAATCCGTCCGGCTGGCCGAGACTCTCGCCGTGCTGCGTGATCGTCCGCTTGCCGGGCTTTCCGAGGTCACCGAGGCGGTGCGTTCGGTGATGTGCGCGGGCGAGGAGACGATGGTCCGGTTGATCGCCGCCGAACTCGTCGTCGGCGAGGCGCTCGGCGCCGTGCCGGAGGGCACGCCCACCGTGCCGCTCGACGCCGATCTGCGGGCCAAGATCAGAACACTGCGCATGAAGCAGGAGGCCGTATCGCGGACCCTCGATCTGGACTTGCGCAAAGAACGGGAGGTCGATCGTTCCCGGCTGCTGCATCGGCTGCGCTTGCTCGGCATCGGTTGGGGCACACCGACCACCGGAGAGGTGCGTAGCACCGGCACCTTCCGGGAAACCTGGACGCTGGAATGGCGGCCGGAGTTCGCGGTCTCGATCATCGAGGCCTCCCGCTGGGGCACCACCATCCGCACCGCCGCCGAGTCGAAGATCCTCGATCTGGCCAACCGCGACGGCAGCACCGTCGCCGACCTCACCGCCGCGCTGGAAACCGCACTGCTGGCCGACCTCGGCGGTGCCACCGACGGCCTCATCTCCCGACTGGAATCGGTTGCGGCACTGGACCACGACGTGAGCCACCTGCTCGCCGCCCTGCCAGGTCTGGTCCGCACCCTGCGCTACGGCGATGTGCGCGGCACCGACACCAAGGCGCTCGTCCACGTCGCCGATGGTCTTCTGGTGCGCATCTGTGCGGGCCTCCCCGGCGCCGTCACCGGGCTGGACGCCGACGCCGCCGAGCAACTGCGCAGCCTTCTCGACGCAGCCCACACCGCCATCCACACCAGGGACGACGGCTGGGCCACCAAGGAGTGGCTCGCGGCGCTGCGCCGCCTCGCCGACCGCGACGATGTCCACGGCGCGCTGGTGGGCCGCGCGGTCCGGCTACTCTGCGACGCGGGCATCATCGATGAAACAGAGTCCGCGCGCAGGCTTTCCGCCGCACTGTCGATCGGTAACACCGCCGCTGCGAAGGCCGCCTGGATCGACGGTTTTCTCGGTGGACGCGGTCTCTTGCTCGTCCACGACCGAGAGTTGCTGCGCCTCATCGACGATTGGCTGCGCGAACTCGGCGACGACCAGTTCGTCGAGACACTCCCCCTGCTGCGCCGCACTTTCGGCGCCTTCGAATCGGGAGAACGCCGTGCCATCGGCCAGGCCGTCCGCGACGGCGGCGCACTCCGGACCGACAACTCCGACAGCACATCATTCGACGTGAACCGGGGGCTGATCGCCATGCACACGGTCGCAAAGATTCTGGGGGTCGCCGGATGAAAACCTCAGCACCACAACGATCTCGGGGCACGCGGCTCACTCGAGCCGCCCGAATCACCCCTCGCAAAACCCGGCCCGCTCGCAATACCCGAAGCACCATTCCCAGCACCCAACCCACCCAAACCACGGGCCACACCCCAACGATCGCTCACAACACCCGAGCCGCGAGCGACACCAGAACCATCGTGAAGCCGCCGGATGAACCCTCGCAGCGCTATGTCCGTCGCGCGAACACCTCCGGCTCGGGCACCAGCACTTCGAACTACGTGACCACACAAATGCGGACCACCGACTTCCCCGGAGTACCTGGATGAACGACATCGATGAAACACACTCCCGGCGTTGGCGTTTGGTGCTCGGCACCGCTGCCGAACCGAGCCTCGGCGGCCTCGGGTCCGGCGACGACCAGGCGATGGACGCGGCATTGTCGGCCCTCTACAACACCGACGACACCACGTCGTCCGGCAAACGTGCGGCGGGCCTCGGCGGCTCGGCGCCGAAAGTCGCTCGATGGCTCGGGGACATCCGCACCTATTTCCCTTCCACGGTCGTGGAGGTCATGCAGCGCGACGCGGTCGACCGGCTGAACCTGACGCAGTTGCTGCTGGAACCCGAGCTGCTGGAAGCGGTGGAGCCCGACGTCCACCTCGTCGGCACGCTGCTGAGTCTCAATGGCGTAATGCCCGAAACCACCAAGGCGACAGCGCGAATGGTGGTGGAGAAGGTCGTCCGCGAGATCGAGCAGCGCATCGCCGCACACACGCTCGCGGCCGTCTCCGGCGCGCTGAACCGTGCCGCCCGCATCGGCCGCCCACGCCTGCGCGATATCGACTGGGACCGGACCATCCGCAAGAACCTCGCGCACTACCTGCCCGAACACCGCACCGTGGTGCCCGAACGCCTCGTCGGCTACGGCCGCAAAGCCCAGGCGGTGCGCCGTGATGTGGTGCTGGCCATCGACCAATCCGGCTCGATGGCCTCCAGCGTGGTCTACGCATCGGTGTTCGGTGCGGTCCTCGCTTCGATGCGCGCGCTGAAGACTTCCCTGGTCGTCTTCGACACCGAAGTCGTCGACCTCACCGAACAACTCGCCGACCCCGTAGACGTCCTGTTCGGCACCCAGCTCGGCGGCGGCACCGACATCAACCGCGCCATCGCCTACTCCCAGTCACTCATCACCCGCCCCGCCGACACCCTGTTCGTCCTCATCTCCGACCTCTACGAAGGCGGCATCCGCAACGAAATGCTCCGCCGCGTCAACGCCATGAAGGAATCCGGCGTCCAGGTAGTAGTCCTGCTGGCCCTTTCGGATGAAGGAGCCCCCGCCTTCGACCACGACAACGCCGCCGCCCTGGCCGCCCTAGGCGTCCCCGCGTTCGCCTGCACCCCCAACAAATTCCCCGACCTCCTGGCACTGGCCCTGGACCGGGGCGACATCCAATCCTGGGCCAACACCAACGCGGGCCAACCCTGACTCCCCCACGCCCGGTCAACACCGAGCGCCTCCTCGAGGTTGCGGCAGCCAAGGCCACGCCGCTATCGGAGCCGCCGCCCGTGGAAACGATGCTCTTCGTGGCCTAATGGAGGGTGGTGGCGATTGAAGCTTCGATTGCCGCGAAGATGTCCGCGTCGACTTTCTGTTGCCAATCCGGAAGTTGCTCCCAGTCTGCGACGTACGACGGTTTCGGCTCCGGGATGTGCTTGTGGATCTGGGCGATCCAGCACAGTGCGATCCAGCGCCCTTTTTGCTCGGAGCTCAGCTTGCTTGCGCTGCCGTCTGTGGCCGAGAGGAACTGTGCTACTTGGTCATACACCGCGATGGCGGCGGCTTGCTCCCATGCCGGCATGTCTTCCCACTCGGCGACATATCCCGGTTTCGGATCGCCCGGGTAGTAGCTGCGGACGCCGTCGATCCAGGCTCGGCGGAAGATCCGCCCGCGGTCAGTGTCGTCGGGCACTGGTTCTCCTCGTACTGGTGGTCGGGGACAGCAAGGATGCGATCTGCATGTCGAGGTGGCGGACATGCAGATCGTGACCCAATGGTTCCAGGTGATGGCGGAGGTCGTCGAGTCGACGGCCCAGGTAACCGGAGTGCGTGCGCTGGGCGATGTCGAGGGCGGCGTTGCCGTAGGACACGAGCTGGATCGGGTCGCGGTGTAGTGCTGCTGCGGCGGCGAGGTCGATGAGCACGCTGGCCCGGCGGCGTGTGGAAAGTGGGCGATCGAGCATCGGGGCGAGCAATTGTTCGGCGCGCTGGGGCTGCGTGAGTTGGATGTAGGAGCTGCCGCGTTCTTCATCGAGGCGTGAGCCGTCGAATCGTAGCCAGCTGGTGACGGTCGAGGCGACATCGAGGGCGCCTCGGGCCGAGTCGCTGGCGCGTTTCCAGCCTGTTGCATCGCCGAGCCCGGCGAGCGCTTGTGCGTGCACGGCGTCGACCCAGTAGCGAGTGGTCAAGGCTGGGTTGCCTCGGCGTGCGAGTTCGCCGGCCGACTCCAATAGCGGGATCGCGGCATCGAACTGATGGTTGCGGATTCCAAGGTAGGCGTGCCTGGTCAGCGCGCATGCCCACAGGTCGTATGCTCCGGCGTCCTTGCTGTATGACGCCGCGAGGGAATAGCAGTGGGCAGCGGTCTCGTAATCGTCATTGTCGAACAGGATCTCACCCGATAGCTGCAACGCCTCAGCAGTGAGCTCGGCCAGATGTCTCCGGACATGATCATCGCTGCTACGGCGTACCCCGTCGATGAGTAGATCGAGGTGCTCGCGGACAGCAGGAAAGGTGTCAGCCTTGGTTACCGCTTGGGAGTAACTGTGCCACAACCCCTGGTTGATGCTCGCGTATTGCCTGGCGGTCGAGGCATCGATGCGGGCGGTGCCGCTTGCGGCGGCAAGGACGCGATCCCAGTCGACTGGGATCGCCAGTGAGGCGCTGGCGACACCGAGCACGCGCAGCAGCTCACGGCGGTTCATGTCGTTGATCTCCATGCGGTACTGCGGTCCGCGTTGTGCGGATGGCCGATCGGAATCATCACCGTCGAGCTTAGGCGTTGCGATCGGGGGATCCGGAAGGTTGTGCTTTCGCCGCAGTTCAGCGCAGCGCAGATCGAACCGGGCGCGCTGGTCGTCGGTGGCTCGCGCGAGGGTGGTGTCCATGATTGCGGCATTCACCGCGCGCAACATTAAGGTCGGGCCGCGACGTTCCCACTTGCGCAACGCCTCGAAACGCGCACCGGTGATCTCACAGAA
Organism: Nocardia sp. CWNU-33; assembly: GCF_046764895.1. Lineage (NCBI taxonomy): Bacteria > Bacillati > Actinomycetota > Actinomycetes > Mycobacteriales > Nocardiaceae > Nocardia > Nocardia sp. CWNU-33. Next base: position 197,868 of record NZ_JBKOQN010000008.1, read on the forward strand.
TCCGGGCCTGGTCTCCCGTAGAGCGTCACGAAGGGCGCGCACTTCCAGTCCGGTCCACGTCAACTGCACGGGCATTGCGGTACTCACCCCCGTACCGGTTTCGTGCGAAAAGCGTACCCCTTCGGTACCTGCGGAGTACCTCTAACGGCACTTCCCGCGTGACCTCCCGACTGCGACTGTTGAACTACCGCATCACCGAGAGGTCACCGGAATAGGCGTCGCTTCAACAACTTTCGCGTTCTTGGGTCCGGACTCACAAGCCGGTCCCGGTGTCTCGGTGGTGCGGCATTGGCGACGGACACCGTGATCCGTCGCGCGGCGATGGGAGAACTCGATGGGCATCCACCAACTGGTCGTGATCGGCTACGACGAGATCGTTCGCAACAAGTACATGCCCGTGATCAGAGCCGCGATCGCCGACGGCCATCTCGACTCCTGGTCGATCGTGGACCTGGAGTCCGAACGCGAAGTCATCGAAACTCGACTCCTCGGCGCCGATCCACAACCGCGCATGAAGTTCTTTGTCCCCTCAGACCGCGGCAACCCGGCGCTGGCGCTGGAAACCGCTCAGTCGGCGCTGAGATTCTTGCGGGTACCCGGCCTGCCGATGAAGGCGTATATCGCCACCGAGGTGGGCTCCCATGAGCAGTACCTGCGGCGCTGCGTGGAAGAGGGCGTCGACTCCCTGGTCGAAAAGCCTGTCCTGGCCCCGATGATCGGCGACAGCTTCGAACCGTCGCTGATCTCCACCACCATGGCGGAATTGATCGCCGCGGCGGGGCGACGCAACGCCCACCACTCGGTCATGACCTTGAGCCGCTACCACAGCATCTACAACGACCGGGTCATTCAATCCCTGCGGGAGCGGATGCTCGCGTGGAAGTCGCCGCTGACGTCGTTCCACTTGCGTGCGGCGGGTGGCGTCTGGAATCTGGAGCATGAGTTCGTGACGCGCGACGATCACCCGTACCGGTACGGGTACGGGATGCTGATGCACGGCAGCTACCACTACATCGACCTGGCGGTGCAGGTTTTGTCGCTGAACAAGCTGCTGTTCCGGGACCGACCACTGCGGTTGCAGGTGTGCTCGTTCGGTGCATTCCCGGCCGACCAGTGGCAGCGGCTGTCGCTTCCGGCGACACAGATGCTCGGCGGTGATTCGAAATGCGCTGTGTTAGGCCGCGAACCGCGCCGCTACGGCGAAACCGACATCACCTCGACATTCCGTCTCGTCGATGCCGAAACCGACGCCACCATCACCCTGGGCACCTTGTCGTTCGAACAGACAACACCATCGATCCGGAACTGGTCGACATTCCCGGACGGGGTGTACAACAAGAACGGTCGGACCAGCAGTGTCGACCTCGAGGCACAGCTCTCGACGCTGTATTCGGTGCACGTCAATTGCTATGACGTGCCGCGTGGGCCGGATGCCGACAAGATCGGCGCGGTCGCGGAGATCCTGACCCGTGCTAACGCCTCACTGCTCACCGACGACGAGTACGTGTCTCGGGAGACTTTCGACGGGTTGTTCCATAGTGATAGCAACCGTGCGCTCATGCAGAACTGGTTGCGCGGCACCGAGACCCGTAGCCGACTGGAGGAGCACTATCTCCCGATGCGTGTCACCGAAGCACTCGCGCTCTCCCTACGCATTCCCGGCCAAACCGTGGAAGTCGACGGCATCTAGGAGATTGCCGATGTGCATCGTGCGCTCCCAGAGGGAGGTCCGTGCGTTCTATCTCGACGCACTCGGAGGCGATGTGCCGACAGCAGAGCGGCTGATGGCACCCGTTTCTGACAGGTTCGCCGGATTCCTTAACTCTCTGGATGATCGAGCCTTGCGGACAGCGCTGGAATTCGGCTACCGGATGGGCACCTACACAGTGACCTTGGCCCGAACCGGCTTCGATGTCGTTGCCGTCGACCAGATCCCGCCACAGATCCTGCGTTCACGGCTGACGGGCTGCCCAGACTGGGCGAACCGAATCGAAGTCGTCGAGCAGCGGATCGAAAACTTCTCCATCGCAAGGCAATTCGGTGTCGTCGTTGCCAGAGATGTTCTGCACTACCTGCGCCAGGACCAAGTCCGGGATGTCTTGACCCGTTGTATTCAACGCGCCCCGGCTGGTGCCGGGCATTTCCTCGAGGTGTTCACCGACATCACCCGCACCGACCGGCAAGGGCGTCGCGTGCTGATCGAGGACGAAGCCGCCTACACCGCCGACACACTCCGCACCACCATCGAACGCCTCTACACCGGATGGACCCTCCACATGACGCTGACCCAGCACGCTGAGCGCAACACCGACTCGCCACACAACTACTTCGAGGCCAACAGGATCACCATCCACGCGCACCGCCGCACCAACCACGAACTCTGCCGATGAACGAAGAATCCGCACCCGGACTCAGTGTCATCGTGCCTTGCCACAACAGCGGCAACTTCATCATGGAAGCAGTCAAATCCGTTGTCCAACAACCAATGTCACTGACTCGGGAGATTATTGTGGTCGACGACGGAAGCAACGACCCCGAAACGTTGACCAGCATCGACGCCTGCCGTGAATTCCCTGGAGTGCGCGTCGTGCGGCTGCCAGATAACCGTGGTGCCCAAGCAGGCCGCAACGCCGGGCTGGACGCGGCCCGTTACGACTACGTCTTGCCACTCGACTCCGACGACCGACTCACGATCGATCCCGCGCTACTCGCCGACGGCAGTTACCCCGAACGCGCGGTGCAGATTCTGGCCTCGTCGCCGCAGATCGCGTTCGTGCACACCTATTCACAGATGTTCGGCGACTTTCATGGGCTGACAATCTCGGCCTATCCCTGCCACGAGCAGCTGATGGTCCGCAAGCACCACGCCCCGATGTCGATCATTTACCGGCGTACCGACGCCCTTGCAGCTGGCGGCTACGACCAACGGATCCGCAAATGGCAAGACTGGGCCTTCGCGATCGACCTCCTCGCCGCCCGCCACCGACGCAGCACGACCAACGAGATCGGCTGCATAGTGGGCCCGTTCCACGAATACCGCGTACACGCCAGGTTCCCTCGCCTATCCACCGCCAAGGTCGATGAACTGGAAACGGTGCAGCTCGCTGTCGACAAGAACCTGGACTACTTTCATGCCGTCCTTGGCGAGGACGGCTCGGCCGCCGACGTGGCGGCGCTCGTGTATGCGAGCAAGCCCGACCGGCTGACCGACCTACTGCACATGGCCGCCGTCGACCTGGACCAGGCTCTCACCCTGGCCCGCCAGCGCCATGCCGCCCTGACCAGTCCCGCCGATACGCTGGGCGTCCCGTGATCGGGGCGACGGGATCACCGTCACCTTCCGGTACCGGAGAGACCGGCGGAGCGCAGGCAATATGCTGGGCGACTGTGACCGAAACCCACCCCCGAAACAGCATCGACCCCACCAGCCTGCCGACGACTTTCGTACCGGTAGAACTCGAGGGCGAGCTGTACGTACGGTGGGTAAACAAGGGCTATTTCAAGGCGGACGAGACAAGCGACAAGCCGGCCTACACCGTCGTCATCCCGCCGCCGAACGTCACCGGCCGCCTGCACATGGGCCACGCCTACGAGCACACCCAGATCGATGCCATCACCCGCCGCAAGCGCATGCAAGGCTTCGAGACCTTGTGGCAGCCAGGTATGGACCACGCCGGAATCGCGACCCAGAACGTCGTCGAACGCGAACTCGCCAAGCAGGGTCTCTCCCGCCACGACCTCGGCCGCGAAGCGTTCGAGCAGCGCGTGTGGCAGTGGAAAGACGAATCCGGTGGTGCGATCTCCGACCAGATGCGTCGACTCGGCGACGGCGTCGACTGGGCCCGCGAACGCTTCACCATGGACGAGGGCCTCTCGCGCGCGGTCCAGACGATCTTCCAACGCCTCTACAACGACGACTTGATCTACCGGGCCGAACGGATCATCAACTGGTGTCCCCGATGCGCGACGGCTATCTCTGATATCGAAGTCGACCACAAGGAGCTTGACGGCGAGTTGGTGTCGATCCGCTACGGCGAGGGTGAGAACTCGATCGTCGTCGCCACCACCCGAGCGGAAACCATGCTCGGTGACACCGCGGTCGCGGTCCATCCCGACGACGACCGCTACCGGCACCTGGTCGGCCGCGAGATCGAGCTCCCGCTGACCGGCCGCAATATCCCGGTCGTCGCCGACGAACATGTGGACCCCGAGTTCGGTACCGGCGCAGTGAAAGTCACCCCTGCCCACGACCCGAACGACTTCGAGATCGGTCAACGCCACAACTTGCCAGCGCTCACGGTAATGGACGAACGCGCCGCCATCACTGCACATGGACCGTTCCAAGGGCTGGATCGACTCGAAGCGCGCTCGGCCGTTGTCGCGGCACTGCGCGCCGAGGGGCGAATCGTCGCTGAAAAGCGTCCCTACGCGCATGCGGTTGGGCACTGCTCACGCTGCGGAACCGTCATCGAGCCCCGCCTGTCGATGCAGTGGTGGGTCAAGGTCGCGCCATTGGCCAAGGCCGCGGGCGACTCGGTCCGTGACGGCCAAGTCGTGGTCCATCCGCCAGAGCTGGCCGGCCGCTACTTCGACTGGGTCGACAACCTGCGGGACTGGAACATCTCCCGGCAGCTGTGGTGGGGACATCGCATCCCGATCTGGTACGGACCTGCGGGCGAAGTGATTTGCGTCGGCCCCGAAGAGACCGCACCAGAGGGGTGGACCCAAGACCCCGACGTCCTCGATACGTGGTTCTCCTCGGCGCTGTGGCCGTTCTCGACGATGGGCTGGCCCGAGCAGACCGACAGCCTCGCCAAGTTCTATCCGAACTCGGTGTTGTTCACCGGCTATGACCTGCTGTTCTTCTGGATAGCCCGGATGATGATGTTCGGGCTCTACGCCACCGGCCAACCACCATTCCAGGTGATCGCCTTGCACGGCATGGTCCGCGACAAGCACGGCAAGAAGATGAGCAAGTCCTTCGGCAACGTGGTCGACCCCATCACCTGGATGGACGCCTACGGCACCGATGCCTTGCGCTTCGCCCTCGCCCGCGCCGCCAACCCCGGCACCGACGCCCCGATCAGCGAAGAATCCGTCGAAGGCAGCCGCAACTTCACCACAAAAATCTGGAACGCGACACGCTTCGCTCTCCTCAACGGCGCTACCACCACCGGCCCGCTCCCGGCCGTCGAAACATTGTCCGCGGTTGACCGTTGGATCCTGTCGCGACTCAATACCGTTGTCGCCGAGGCAGATACCTCGTTCGAAGACTTGCAGTTCGCCAAGCTGGCCGACCTGCTGTATCACTTCGCGTGGGACGAAGTCTTCGACTGGTATCTCGAACTGTCCAAGGCAACCTTCGCTGCAGGCGGAGCCGCGGCGGACGCCTCACGCAGGGTCCTCGGACTCGTTCTGGACACCCTGCTGCGGCTGCTGCACCCGATCGTGCCGTTCGTCACCGAGAAGCTGTGGACCACCCTCACCGGCGAGGAATCTGTCGTCGTTGCATCCTGGCCGAACGATACCGGCTACCGCGCCCCCGCCGCCGAAGCCGAGATCACCGAGCTCCAGTACTTCGTCACCGAAGTCCGCCGCTTTCGATCAGAGCAAGGCGTACGCACCAGCCAACCCGTGCCCGCCGACCTCGAACTGACTACGACGCTGCAGGCACACGAATTGGCTATCCGGCAACTGCTCCGGCTTGAACCCGTTGCCGATGGATTCAACCCGACCGCGACGTTGCCGATCGGTCTGGCACGAATCGGCCTCGATCTGTCACAGGCCATCGACGTCGATGCCGAACGTCGTCGGCTAGAGAAGGATCTTTCGGCGGCGTACAAGGAGTTGGACAACACGACGAAGAAGCTGGGCAACGACAAATTCCTCTCGAAGGCTCCCGCTGACATCGTCGAAGGAATCCGCGACCGTAAGGAGAAGGCTCAGCATGACGTCGACCGAATCGAGCAACAGCTCGACCTACTGCCGAAATAGTTTGCGGTAGATGACTTCGTCACATGGCGGTGGCGGGCTCTCGATGTTGCCACAGTCATGTGACTGCCGTAGGCCAGCCGTCTTCGCCGACCTGGGAGAGGGTGCCGTCCGCATGATGAAGTATCGCGGGGCGGTCGTTGGGGGCGATGGCGAGCTTTTGGGGAGTGTCTTCGTGGAAGAGGGCGAGTAGTGCTGCTACAGACGGGGCGAGTTCCGCTCGCCGGGAGTGGATTTCGAACATCCGGCTAGCCCTTCGTACCCGTGGCAGGCAGATCGGACGTGTCGAGTAGTGCGTGCCAGTAGTCCTCACGCGCCGCATCCCACAGATCGAGGTAGCCGGGGAAGGCGTCACGGACCGTCGCCAGATCCGGCGGTGACAACTCGTCGAACAACACCAACCCCGGCGCTCCCAGAGGCAACGGTTTCCGGCCCGGCCACCGATAGGCAGGGGAAGCGTCGGCCCGATCCTGAACCCGCAGGATGTGGGCCCCCGCACGCAGCAATCGCCAGGTGGCAATCTTCCGACCATCCGGTGATTCACTGGTGCGCAACCGATCTCGGCGCATCACCGCGCCTCCTGGTTCGTGCGCCCGCTGCCGGGGGACGCAACACCCCGGCACCGGGACGATTCGGCGACCACTGGCTGCTCCGCCCACTGGCGTAGGGCGTAGGCGAAGCGCTCGACCAGCTCGGCCGTCGCGCCGACGTATGCGGTTGGTGGCCCGGTGAACGGGTCTCGTTGCGGAAGCTCGCTATTCGGCATCTGCCGACCTCCGGGGATCGCCTGCGGCTGGGTGCGCCCGGCCCCTGACGAACTCCTGACGAAGGGGAAGGGAGAGTCATCCCGGGCGCACAACCAGCACACCACCGAACGAGCGAAATGGCTTTGCCAGGCTGAACATTTCAAGAAACTGCCCTAAAACGCCTGAGGGGCTGCCAAACTGGCACGACTGGATTGCCAGACTGAACATGCCGGATTGCCAGACTGAACACGCAGGGGTGATTGGATGGCCGACGAAGGTTCCCGGAAGGCGCTCCCGCGCCGTCAGTTGGGCCGACACTTGCGCGCGCAGCGCACCGCCGAGAAACTGACTCTCGCGGACGTTGCCAAGTCCATGGAGTGGAGCATCAGCAAGCTCGGCCGTATCGAGCGGGGGGAAGAGGGCAAGATTCGGAAAGCAGACGTCCAACAACTCTGCGACATTCTCGGCTTCACCCCCGAGCGGACCGCCGTGATGGTTGGTCTCGCCCAACAGGCTGACGTCAAGAGTTGGTGGCACGCCTTCGGCGATCTGATCCCCGATGGGTTCGTGATGTACGTGGATCTGGAGTGGGCGGCCCATGAGATGACGATCTATCGGCCGGATCTGGTTCCCGGTTTGCTACAAACAGCCGCCTATGCCCGAGCGCTTGATCGAATCTACTTCCCCCATGACTCCGAAGAAGAGCAGGAGGGCCGTGTCCGGCTGCGTATGGAACGGCAGGCGATAGTCAGCCGCAAGACCCGGCCAACCAGAGTGGATGTCGTTCTGCACGAATCGGTTCTGCACACCATCGTGGGCAGTCCGGCAACCATGGCCGCCCAGCTCCGCCACCTCGCAGACATGAGTACCAAAGACAACGTTGGTGTTCGGGTGCTGCCGTACACAGCCGGGGTCCCGATCGGAGTACCAATTGGGCCGTTTGTGATCCTGGACTTCAAGCCAGACGAGGACGGCGTCACTGAGCCGCCGGTAATCTACGTCGAGAACTTCACCGGCGACATGTACCTTGAACGTGGGCCGGATGTGGAGAGCTACCGTATGGCGTCGACAACGATCCAGCGCGCAGCGCTGGACGCTGTGAGGAGCCGGACCAAGCTTCGGAACGTAGCAAGGGAGTTTCTGTCGTGACCGTTGATCTGTCCGGGGCGCACTGGTTCAAGAGCAGCCGTAGCTCAGGGGGCAAGGAGTGCGTCGAAGTCGCATTCCTTGATCGCGGTCATGTAGGTGTTCGCGACTCGAAGAGCCCAACCGGCCCAGCCCTGGTGTTCACCCCCAGCGAGTGGGACGCCTTCACCGCAGGCGTGAACGACGGCGAGTTCGACCGCCCTTAACCTTCGCTGACAACGCAAATCCCCAGCTCATTTGTGTTGAGCTGGGGCATTTCTCGCAGTTCGGCCCGCCCGGTTCAGGCAGGCCGCCTGCGTGAGATCGTTCGGCGCGCATCGCTGGGATGACAATGACGGCCGCTCGCGGAGGCCCCGAACTCCGCTGAATCTCGACCAACTGGTCTTGGCCCCGGACTATACGAATCCGGTCCTGGGCCAACACCTACACAGCCAACATAGAGCCGATGGTCAGTAGCCCGCCGACAAACTCATCATGCCTTTGATCGCGTCGATGAACTTATAGCCCATCCCCATGATGGCATCGAGAGCACCCATGCTGAACCCCTTTCGAGACTGGTCAACAAAATCGGACAGCCGAGTGTCCGGCCCGCGTCGAGATCGGTCCGCGGGCAGATGATCTCAGTTGTGTGACAGTCGGTCATACAACCGACGGCGCGATCATCTGGTGATGGCTACTGTCGATTCCACCGGGCCCATCACACCCCAGGCGGTCGCCGATTCCGGCACTACGAGGGGGTGTATCGCGGCCGCTGCCGCAAGCAGCGTGATCGCGACGATGGCGTCGAGCCAGTAGTGGTTGCCGGTGCCGACCACCACCAGGGTGGTGATCACCGGATGTGCCAATGCCAGCCAGCGCCATGGGGTTCGGGTCGCCGCGACCACGGCGAAGGCGAGCAGCAGCGCCCATCCGACATGCAGCGACGGCATTGCCGCGAACTGATTCGACAGGCCGCCGGAATCGGGTGCGCCGTAGACCGATTGGCCGTGGATGGCGGCGAGGTCGACGAATCCGTACTGCGGCAGCATGCGCGGCGGCGCGAGTGGCATCAGCACATGCACCACCAGCGCGCCGCCGGTCAGCGCCACCATCAAGTTGCGGGTCCACCGGTAATGCTCGGGCCGGAAAGTCCACAGCCACAACAGCACCGCGACCGCGATGGTGAAATGCGCGGTGGCGTAATAGAAATTCGCGGGCACCGCGAGAAAACTCCGGTCGACGAAGATCGCCTGCACCGTCGTCTCCTCCGGCAGTCCGAGCCGGTCTTCGACACCGAGCATGGCGTGCGCATTGCCCATCGCGTGCATCGTGTCGTCTGCGGTGAACATCCGACCGACCCGATAGGCCAGATACAACACGGTGATCAGCGCGAGCTGCCCGATCGCCTCACCGCCCCTGCCGTGCACCGCGGCCCGCACCTGTTCGGCCCTTTCGGCGAGCGCCGGCGGAAAACTCACGCCGGGACCACCGAAACCCACTGCCACCATCGCCAGCGGCTCCCTTCCTCATCGAAGCAGGCCGCCATCTACAATTAAGCGGAGTAACAACCTCCGCTTACCGTAGCATCACTATCCGCTTCGATTCACCGCTGTGTGACCGGAGAGACAAAGTTCCGGTCCTGGTGTGAAGCCCAGCGCATCAGCTACGTGGTGGCTGTGCCACGCAACCAGACCATCCCGATCACCGCGGGCTGCACCCGCGCCGATCACCTTGTCGCACAAGCGCCTTCGGATGCTGTAAACGATTCAGCTGCGGTGCGGGAGCGAAGGGACCACGCAAGTTCGACTGGGCGGTGGCCTCGCTGCTGGCCGCTCCGTGGACCACTACCGCTGGCCGGAGCCGTGGCTGCTGGCGCGCCGGGCACTGACACCCAACAGCAAAGGCGAGCTCGAAGTCGCCTACTACCTGCGCTGCGCACCCAACGGCACCTCCGACGACGAACTCATCCGCGTCGCCGGCACCACTAAGCGCCGTTCGACGGAATGACCGCAGCCGATCCCTGGTCGGCGCGCCGCACGTGAGCTAGCGGGAGGATCTCCTACCCCGAACCCACCGTGCCGCAACCGGTTCCCGGCTCATACGGTGAGGGTGACGTCCGCTCCGCTGAACAGCAGGTCGGGCTTGCGTGTGTTCGCGGATGCCACCTCTTCCGACAGACGCGCCCGTGGCGCGAGTTCGCGCAACTCACGCAGGAACACCTCGACCGCCAGGTTGGCCAGTTGCTTACCGGGGCAGACGTGCTTGCCGAACCCGAAGGTCAGCGGCAGCTTGCCGCCACCACGCAGATCCAGCGGGTTCCGGAATGCCGCCGGATCGCGATTGGCGGCGGCGAACATGACCAGCACGGGCCCCGCCGCGAGTTCCGTGCCGCTGCGCAGGGTCATCGGCCGGACCGCGCGACGTTTCCATGCCACCAGGCCGGGGTCTAGTTGGAGCACCTTGACGGCGACCTGCGCGGCGGTGTTCTGATCCGCGAGCAGATCCCACCACTCCCGGCCCGGGTCACTCAGCAATCGCTGCACGCCCTGCTGGATGCTGCCACTCACGGTATGTACGCCTGCCGCAAGGGAATTCGCCATGGCGGACACGGCGACGCGACGGGGAACGCCCGCGTCGTGCAGGCGGCTCGCGAAGCCGGTCACCCGGTGGCGCCGGCTGCGCTCGACGGCCCGGCCGCTCACCGTGAACAGCTGGCCGAGCGCCCCCACCGCCTCGGCCAGTTCGCGGCCACGCATCCGACGGCCGAGCAGCCCGGATTGCGCACCGCTCCACACCGCCACCTGCGGCCAGTCCGCTGAAGGCAGGCCGACCGCGGCACCGCCGACGCGTGCGGCGTAGGCGATCGACAGTGCCGTCACGTCCAGCCGCGACACGACCCCCTCATCGAGGCCATGCAGCGCATGGTGAAAGTGCTCCACCATGGCCTCGACCCGCTGTGGCCGCTCGTCCCGCGAAATCGTGAAATGCCCTGCCGGACCGGCCATGGTGTCCCACACCTGTTTGTGCAAGGTGTCGTCGGTCAGGTTTGCGGTCGCCTTGGCAGGCAGTGGAACCAGGTGCCGGAAGAAATGCGGAATTGCCCGTGGTGTGCCCGCGATTCGCGGGAATCCCACCAGTGGATCAAGCGAATTCCCGTTGGAGAGGGCGGGATCGGCCGCCTCCAGTACGTCGCGCACGTCGTCGTACTTCCAGATCATCCGCAGACCGGAGGAATGGAGATAGGTCGGATCAGGCCAGTCGTGCAGGCGCTCGTACCGTTCGTCGCGTTCCTTGAACGACAACTCATTCGAAGTTTGCTCCGCAAACGGAAATTCCGCGACCATCCTGTGCACCTGCCGACCATCAAGTACCGCTGCAACCCGAGAGATGCTACGTGGTCGCTATGCCGATGTCGCAGATGAGGACAGCGATCATTGCATCGAGTGCACCGGCACCGCCCGGTGTTTCGGCCATCAGATGCCGGGCAGCGCGGGCGAGTTGCAGCTGGCTCTCCTGGATCCGGGACACGATCGGTTCGTTCGCGTTCATCCGCGCCGTGATGTCGCGGTGGTCGAGTCGGTGCTGGTAGATCTGATGTGTTACTCGGCCGAGACTGCGGCGACGCGGCGGTGGCGCGTCCATCCGCGGACGCCGACGGCCAGGGGTGCCAGGACGGTGAGGAACCCGGACACGGGCTCGAATACGAGACCGAACGCAGTGAGAACAGCGGTTGCGGCGAGGATCGGCGCTGGCACATAGCCGCGGGTTCGCTCCGCATCGATCACGGCGATCCCGAAGCAGACGGCGGCGACTCCGAACGCAGTGAACCAGAACGAGAGCTCGGCCTGCTCTTCACCGGCCGCCCATATGGCAACACCGAGCGCGGTGTGGGCCGATCCGATGAAGACGAGCAAGGCACCCATGAGCGGGAACCTAGTTTTTGAATCCATATTCCGAAACCTTGCCTTAAGCTGTCCCGCGTGGCAAGACCCCGGCGATTCACCGATGATCAGGTCCTCGACGCGGCGCGCGATCTGCTCGCCGATCCGGCGACGACCCGGCCGAGCATCGCCGCGATCAGCGCCGCCTCCGGCATCCACACCGGGTCGATCTACGTGCGCTTCGCCTCCCGCGAAGAGTTGCTCGCCAGGCTGTGGCTGCGCTCGATCCGGCGCTTCCAGATCGGGATCATCGCCACTCTCTCCGGGCCCGACCCGCTACTTGCCGCCGCGATGTACCTGACGCGGTACTGCCGTGAGCACCCCACCGAAGCCCGCGCGATGAAGATGTTCCGGCGCAACGAACTGCTCGAAGTGGGCACTGAGGAACTGCGCGCCGATATCGCCGCGGTCAACGACCGAATGGACGACGCGCTGCGCGCCGCCGTCGTCGCGGAGTTCGGCGGCGCCGATGAGCACCGCATGGCGATCGCGGTGGCCGCCGTCAAAGCCATTCCCTACGGGCTCGTCCGCGAGTACATCGCGGCCGCGGTGCCCATTCCGGACTGGGTCGACGACGTCACCGCCACCGCGACGGCCGCCGTTGTCCACAAGTTACGCCCGACCGGCCGTTAGATCTGCCAGTACCGAGTGCCATTGCGGTACTGAGTGACACCGGCCGTCAGGGCGAAAAGCCCTACAGATCCGCAATGGCCGCCAGCGGTGGCGTGCGCGCCGCTCGGATGCCGGGCCACAGGGCCGCGAGGACGCCGACGACAGCCGAGCACACCAGGACGAGCACCAGCTGATTCCACGGGATCGCGATCTGATCGATGCCCAGGTCGCGCAGGGTGCGCAAGAATCCGACACCGAGCCCGAGGCCGAGCAGCATGCCGACGATCGCGCCGAACACTGCGATCAACATCGATTCCAGATAGATGGTCCTGCGCACCTGGGCACGCTGCATTCCGACCGCGCGCAGCATGCCGATCTCGCGACGGCGCTCCACCACCGACAACGCCAAGGTATTGACGATGCCGAGGATCGCGATCACCACCGCGAGCGCGAGCAGGCCGTAGAGGATCGCGAGCAACGTGTTGATCTGCTTGCCCTGCGCGCCCTTGAACTCCTCCGGGTCCTGGACCTGAACGACCACGAATTGCTCGGTCGCCTTTTCCAGGTCGGTGCGCATCTCGGTGAGGTCCGCGCCGGGCTTGGCCTTGATCAGCATCAGGAAATTGGTGCGGAAGTTGATCGGCATGGTCTCGTCGTACAGCTTGGGCGAGACCACCATCGGGCCGAGCAGCGGTGTCTTCTTGTAGATGCCCGTCACGGTCAGCTGAATCTTCTTCCCGTCCAGACTGACCACGGTGACCTGATTGCCGACCTTCCAACCCCGCTCGTCGGCCTCGTCCTCCGAGACCAGCATGTCGTGGTCGCCGAGGGTGTCGGTGCCGCGAATCACGTCGTAATTCAGCACTCGGTCGAGCGGCCCGTCCGGCGAGGTGCCGATGAGCTGATCGTCGCCGACCTTCAGGCCGACGCCACGAATCCCGACCACATCGGCCACCTGCGGCACCGACTTGCGCACCGCGTCGCCCGCGCCGAGCGGCACCCCGATCAGCTGCGGCCCGGCGAGCACGTAGTCGGCGTTCACGCCCTTGTCGACCAGCACGCTCACACTCGCCTTCGCCGATGCGCCGAGCATGCCGATCGCAGTCACCAGCATCAGTCCCAGGGTGAGCGCGAAAGCCGTTGCGGCCGTTCGACGCGGATTGCGTGCGGCATTGTTGCGCGCCATCCGCCCGATCGACCCGAACGGGCGAATGAGCACACCGAGCACCGCGACCACCGGCCGCGACACCGCGGGCGCGGCGAGCAGTACGGCCAAGATCAGCGCCAGCGCACCGATGCCCACGGTCAACGCGGCATTGCCGCCGGTGGATCGCGCACCGATCACCACGAGGACCACGCCTGTGACCGCCAGCACCGCACCACACAGGGTGCGCACCCGCAAGGAGTCACCGGCAGAAGCGAATTCCTCCCGCATCGCCTCGACGGGCGGGATTTTCGCGGCCCGCCGTGCGGGCGCATACGCGCTCACCAAGGTGACCAGCAGTCCGACGAGCATGCCGACCACGATCGTGCGCGGCCGCACTGCCATCGAACCGGTCGGCAAGCCGAGATCGAAAGCATTGAGCAGCGCGGAAAGTCCGAACGCCAGACCGATGCCGCCTGCCAAACCGATGGCGCTGCCGATCAATCCGATGACGAAGGCCTCCGCAACCACCGAACGCCCGACCTGCTGCCTGCTTGCTCCCACCGCCCGCAGCAGTGCCAATTCGCGCAGCCGCTGGGCCACGATCATCGAGAAGGTGTTGTAGATGATGAACGTGCCGACAATCAGCGCGATCGCACCGAAGGCGAGCAGGAAGTAATTGATGAAGTTCAGCGCGTTGGAGATTTCCTTCTTCAGATCGGCGCGCACCTGCTCGCCGTTCTGCACCTTGTAGTCCTTCAAGGTGGTCGAAAGCTGGTCGCGCAGTCGGTCGCCCGGAATGCCCGCGGCGGCGATGTCGACGTAGGCGACGTGGGTGCCGTCGGTGAACAGCTTGCGCGCCTGGGTGTCGTCGAACAGCAGCCCGATGAAGCCGCCGGTATCGGAGGGCACCTGGTAGATGCCGCTCACCGTGACGTCGATGGGTGGACCGTGCGACGGGATGAGGATCTTGGTCCTGTCCCCCACCTTCAGGCCGGCGCGTTCCGCGCCACCGGTGTTGATGGCCATCTCGCCTTCGCGCGCGGGCGGGGCGCCCTCGACGAATTTGTCCGGTTCGGCGACCGCCTTGTCCGGCGGCAGATACGACCGCCCGAAGGTGGGCGCGCCACCGGTCTGCACGGCCTTCTTGCCGTCCGGATACAGCAGCACCACAGGACCGTTCACGCTCGGCGCGACGGCCCGGACCCCGGCTGTCCCGGCGATCTGGTCCACCACGCTCTGCGGAACGCCGAGCGCCTGCCGTTCCTTGGGACTCACCCGAACATCGACGCCCTTGGCCTGATTGGCGAAGATCCCGTCGAAGGTGCGCTGCAGGGTGTCGGTGAACACGAACGAGCCCGCGATGAACGCGGTGCCGAGCACCACCGAGAGCACAGTCAGCGCCAAACGCACCTTGTGCGCGGCGAGATTGCGCAAGGCCACCTTGCGCATCGGACTACCGGCCATTACTTGTGCCCCTGCCTCGTGTGGGAGACCGAGTAGGACTGTCTCGCACTCACGCCTGCTCCAGTGCCTTCATCGTGTCGAGCACCGATTCCGCGGTGGGATCGCGCAGCTCGTCGACGATCCGTCCGTCGGCGAGGAAGATCACCCGGTCGGCGTAGCCCGCGGCGTGCGGTTCGTGGGTGACGATGACGACCGTCTGCCCGAATTCGTCCACCGCGGCCCGCAGGATGTTGAGCACCTCCTCGGAGGCACGCGAGTCGAGATTGCCGGTCGGTTCGTCACCGAAAATGATCTCCGGCTTGCCCGCGAGCGCACGCGCACACGCAACCCGCTGCTGTTGTCCGCCCGACAGCTCGCTGGGCCGGTGGGTGAGCCGGTCGGTCAGCCCGAGCCGCTCGAGCACCGTGTCCAGCCAGTCCTGGTCCGGCTTGCGGCCTGCGATGTCCAGCGGCAACGTGATGTTCTCCAGCGCCGTCAGCGTCGGCACCAGGTTGAACGCCTGGAACACGAAGCCGATCCGGTCGCGCCGCAGCCGCGTCATCTGCTTGTCCGACAGCCCCGCCAGATCGGTGTCGCCGATCCGCACGGTTCCGGAACTGGCGCCGTCCAGACCTGCCAGGCAGTGCATCAGCGTCGACTTACCGGAGCCCGATGGCCCCATGATCGCGGTGAACTCTCCCTTCGCAAACTCGACCGATACGCCGTCCAGTGCCCTGACCTGCGTATCTCCCGACCCGTAGACCTTCATCAGGTCGATGGCGCGAGCCGCGATATCGGTCGCGGCCGCCAATTCGGCGGTGTCGGTATCCACAACGTGCGAAGTCATGCAGTCCAGTCTGTCTGCGATCGCGCCACCGCGCCATCGGGGAGAACCCCGATGACCTGAGTATCGATACGCCCGACGCGGGGCAGTCGCCCTACAAAAACGCCGGTTCGGTGTCACGTAGTTGGTCGAGCATGGTGGTCAACGCGCCCGTGAGCCGGCCGGTATCGGTGGCAACCAGATCGAGGCCCGCCTCGGTGACAGCGCGGGTCATCGTCTGGTAGGTCAGCAGGCCGCGTCGGGTAGGAAAGACCAGGACGCGTCTGCGGTCGGTGTCGTCGACCTTGCGATGGACCAGGTTCTCGGCGATCATCGCGTCGATGAGCCTGGTCAGGCTGGCGCCGGTGAGCAGGGTTGCCTCGCCGAGATGTGACATCGGACGTCCGGTGCCTGCGGCGACCGCGGTCAGCACGTGCCAGCGCGCGACGGAGGTTTCGCCGAGACAGGTCGCGACGGCGCGGTCCAATTCCTGTGACGCCCGGCGTACCAGTCGCGCCAGCTCCTCCAAGGCGGCGGGGGCAGTGCTATCGTCCACCGCAGCACTATATCCAACGCCGTATGGTATTGATTCAAATGGAAATATACGGTGATTCCCTTGCCGCCCTCGGGTTTTCGTGGCCGTCGCGACACCGTTGACGTTGCGCTGGTAGTGCCGCGGAGCGGACCGGCGGGCTTGTTCGGCCCTTCCTGTGAGGCCTGCGCCACCCTCGCCGTCGACGACATCAATACTGCGGGCGGCATTCTCGACCGCCAGGTCCGGATACATGCCGTCGACGCGGGTGCGCCGCTGCCGGTACTGGCTGCGCAGATCGATCGCATGGTCGGCACTGGACTCGTCGACGGCGTCGTCGGCTGGCATCTGTCCAACGCTCGCAAGGTGATCACCCCGCAGACCGCCGGACGCGTGCCCTACATCTACACGACCTTCTATGAGGGCGGCGAGGATTCCGGCGGCGTCTATATGGTCGGCGAGAACCCCCGAACAGCAGCTCTTCCCCGCCCTGCGCTGGCTTCGGGCGGAACACGGCATCCGGCGCTGGTGCGTGATCGGCAACGACTATGTGTGGCCCCGCGAAACTGCGCGAGCCACCAAGGAATTCGCGGCGAGGACCGATATCGAGATAGTCGGCGAGAGCTATATCCCGCTCGGCGGACGCAACTTCCGAAGCGCGCTCGACCTGATCGAACGCTCTCCCGCGCAAGGGGTTCTGGTCTTCATGGTCGGCGCCGACTGCGCCGCCTTCAACGAGGCCTTCGCCAGGGCGGGCCTGGACGAGCACCGGCTGCGGCTGAGCATGATGATCGGCGAAGATGTGCTGTACGCGGGCGGCCCCGAGAGTACCCACGGCCTGTACACCGCCAGTGGCTATTTCGAGAGCGTGGTCTCCGCCGAGAGCATGGACTTCGGCGCGAGATATCTCCGGCGGTTCGGCGCGTTCGCGCCTGCGCTGAACAATATCGGCGAATCCTGCTACGAGGGCATGCTGTTGTTCGCAGCCCTGGCCGAGACCGCCCGCAGCCTCGATCTGCGTGCCATCGAAAGCCGTTCCGCCGGTGTCAGTTACGGCGGTCCACGCGGTGAGGTCCGAGTCCGTGGCGCCCACACCACCCAACCGGTCTACCTCGCCGGCGCGGACGCACTCGACTTCGACGTGCTGGCCGAACTGACGAGCTGATCCAGAACGGTCCCGACGACTCCACAATCAGGGGTGGCCGACCGCGCCGATCTCGGCGCGCAGATCGGTGGGATCGGTGTTGGCCCCGCACAGGATCACGCCGACCCGCTCGCCTCGGCCAGGCCGATACGCGCCGGTCGAGAGCGCCGCAAGGGCCGTCGCCGAGCCGTGCTCGACCACGAGACCGTAACCCTCCCACAGAGATCGGCGGGCCCGGATGATCGCGTCGTCGTCGACGACCACCGACCGCGCGTCCGCGCTTCTGGCCCAGGACAGGGCAGCGGCGGAAATGCGGGTCGCGCCAAGAGAATCCGCGGCAATCGAGTCGATGTCCACATCCAGGACGGCGTCCGCGGCCAGCGCCGCATGCAGCGCGCAACTGCCCTCGGGCTCCGCGCCGACCACTCTGATACCGCGACCGTCGGCGACCGCGGCGACACCGGAGAACATGCCGCCCGCACCGACCGCGAGCACGATCGTGTCCAATTTCGGTATGGCGTTGAGGCATTCGAG
Source organism: Nocardia sp. CWNU-33 (assembly GCF_046764895.1). Taxonomy (NCBI): domain Bacteria; kingdom Bacillati; phylum Actinomycetota; class Actinomycetes; order Mycobacteriales; family Nocardiaceae; genus Nocardia; species Nocardia sp. CWNU-33. Next base: position 215,906 of record NZ_JBKOQN010000008.1, read on the forward strand.
CAGGATCGTGCCCGCGCCTGCCGAGGTCAGATTGTCGTCGAAGGTGTAGGCGTCGATCGCGCCGGTGCGCGCCATGAACAGACCCGCGTTGTCCTGCGCCTGCTCCTGGGTCCGGCCGAAAACGCGTACATCGGCGCCCAGTGCGCGCAGCCGATCGACCCTCGCCTTCGCTGCCGACTCCGCGAGGAAGATGGTGGCCGGAATACCGAACATTCGGGCCGCCCAAGCGAATCCGATGTCGGCATTGCGGCCGGTGGCCGAAACGATGCCCGCGTCGGGCACCGTGCCCGCAGCAAGCATGGCGGCGAGCAGATTGGCCGCACCCCGCGCCTTGAACGAGCCGGTGTGTTGCATGAATTCGAGCCCGAGGAAAACCTCCGCGCCGGGGGCATACTCCGGGCCTGCTTCCATCACCGTGAGCGGTCGCACCAGCCCGGCGATTCGCTCGGCAGCAGCTTCTACATCCACCAGGGACGGGGTACAGATACCGATCACCCGGCAGCCTCCTCACGATCTATGGCCCCGTCGGGGACGTTAGACATGGAGGACGCCGGGCGGTATCGGGCATCTGCCCTAATTTGCCGAAGACTGCACCGTCCCCGACCTGTTCCGATCGGCGACAGCACAGCCAAAACTACTATTTGGAAGTATCTGCGCTCCACCGATCCAGTGCAATATAGGCGGGTTGCCACTGGTGGAAATAGGCGGCGCGGACCGGCTCCGGCAGCGGCGCAAGGACCGTGTCGACAGTCCGCTCGTCGGCGCCGTCGAGCAGCCACGGAATCAGTTGTGGCGCATCCGGTCCGATCCTACTGCCATGCAGCTGGCCGAACGCCTGCCACTGCGGCAGTGTGACCGTCGCCTGGATCAATGGCAGCGCCTGCTTTTCTTCGTGTTCGAGATGCCCGACCAGGACGGTGACCAGCGCATCGACCAGGTCACCGAGGCGCTGCGCACCGCTCTCGCGATCGGCGAAGGCCGCCTCGATTGCCTCGATCAGCGGATCGACGGCGCCGTGCTCGGCTTCCATGGCGTCGAGCAGCGCCAGCTCCGAGGGGCGCTGCGCCAACGTCTCGCGCATCACCGGCCAGAGCGCATCGTCCTCGGCGGTGTGGTGGATATGCAGGGATTTGGTGAACATCCGCCAGCCCGCCGCAGTCGACAGGATCTTGCGCGGGTCGTCGTCGATCCGGCTGGTGATCTTGGCGATCTGCTCCAGCTCGCGCCGCAGCGCGTGGTGCATGGCGTACATGGTGGTCATATCGAGCGTGGCGCTCATGGTTACTCCTGATTGTCGAGCGTGAGCTGCGGCCTGGCCGGGCCGGTGGTGCCTGGTCAGCCCCAGTGGGTGCCCGCGGGTTCCTTGATGGTGGTGTTGATGCGGTTGAAGAAATTGGTGAGGGAGATGTTGAGCACGAGTGCGGCGAGCTGGTTTTCGTCGTAGTGGTCGGTGACCGCGTCCCAGATCTCGTCGGGCACAGCGTCTCCGGACTTGTCAGCGAGCCGGGTGACGACCTCGGTCAATGCCAGTGCGGCGCGTTCGGCCTCGGTGAACTCGGCGCTCTCACGCCAGGCCGCGACCGCGAACAGCTTGTCGTCGCTGACACCCGCCTTGCGGCCGGTGCCGAGGTGCGAGGTAACGCACGCGCTGCAACCGTTGATCTGGCTGGCGCGCAAGGCGACGACCTCGAGGAGTTCGGCAGCGAGTCCGCCCTGGTGAATGCCCTTGTAGATGGTGTTGATGCCCTTCATGGCGTCGGGCAGCACCATCGCGGGGTTCTTCATACGTGCGGTCATGGTCGGGTTCCTTTCGAGGGGTCGAGCTCGGACGAGTCGATCGGATCGGTGTGCGAGACCAGTGGCCAGTCGTTGGCTACTCGGCCTGCGAGGGTGAGGTAGTTGTCGAAGACGGCGAGGGCGACGCAGGCGATGATGTCGACGAGGTCCGCGTCCGCCAGCTCCGCGCCGGCCTGTGTGAGTTCCGCGTCGGTGACCGCGCCGCGGCGCCGCAGCAGCGCCGCGGCGAAGCCGAGCACGGCCACGTCCTTCGGGTCCGCGGCGGTACCCGCCCGAGCGCGATCGACCTCGTCTCGGCGCAGCCCGTTGAGGCGGGTCCCGACGAAGCTGTGCGCGGACAGGCCGTAGTCGCAGCCGTTCTCCTGGGAGACGAGCACCCCGATGCGGGTACGCGTCGCTGCCGACAGACCGCTGTCGCACAGTGCCGCGGCGAGGTCGAGATAGCCACGCAACGCGACAGGGCTGTTGGCCATCGCCTTGGCGACATTCGGCGTGATCCCGAACCGCTGTTGCGCTTCGGCGAACAGCCGTCGGGTCGCGCCCGTGGTTGCTTCCGGCTCGATCAGGGGGATGTGCGGCATGAACACACCTTCTTCGACCGAGTTGATACTTTGGCGATGCTTCGAAGATGGGTGTTCTATGGGTGGCGTGGTCGGTGTTCGTTTCACGGTCCTCGGACCAGTCGAGGTCGTGGTGGACGGTCGCGCATTGCCCGCGGCACCACGGCATCGTGCGGTTTTGGCCTGGTTGTTGCTCAATGCCGGGCGGGTGCACAGCAACGAGCGACTGATCGACGCCGTCTGGGGCATGGAGCCGCCCGGCACCGCGCGCTCGCAAATTCATGCCGCGATGACCGCGATCCGCCGAGTGCTGCGGGAAGCGGGCATCGCCGAGGCACTGGAGACCAAAGCCGCCGGATACGTCGTGACGCCCGAACCCGGGATGCTCGATCTCGATGAGTTCACCCGGCGGGTTGCCACAGCTCGGACACTGACAACACAAGATCCGACGGCCGCGGTAGCCGAACTTCGGGCAGCGCTGTCGCTGTGGCAGGGCGAGGCGCTGGCCGGTCTGAATGCGGACTACGTCGCCTCGGCGCGCCTACTGCTCGACGAGAAGCGAATCGGAGCCTTCGAGCAACTGGCCGAGATCGAGCTCTCACTCGGCAAACACGACCAACTGCTCGATGAGCTGCGGGCACAAGTCGCGGCGAATCCCTTGCGGGAGAAGCTATCCGCGCAGCTCATGCTCGCCCTGCACCGAGCGGGACGGCAGGCCGACGCACTCGCCGTCGCACGAAGCTTTCGGACGGTGCTCGCCGAACTGCAGGGGCTCGATCCGGGTAGCGCGTTCGTCGCGTTGGAACAGGCTGTCCTGCGCGACGACCCTGCGGCGCGGGCACCTGCGATCGGGCGTTCGCCGAGCGCCGCACCTACGACTTCCGATCCCGCGAGTTCTGGTCTCGCGATACCTGGTTCCGAGGCTGCTGGGACCACATCGCCGGATTCGGCACCGGACAGTCGGGCGCAATCGCATCCGGTGATCTCGGCACCGAAGCAATCGGATTCCGCGCCGCATAGTGCACCGAAATCGGGTTCGACGACCGCGGTGCAGCAGCCGGCTCCGACACTCCCAGCGTCGAGGTCGACCAGGGCGAACTTCCTCCCTTACGACATACCGGATTTCGCGGGCCGCAGCGCAGAGCTCGACCTGCTCGCCGACTCGCTCGACGACACCTCGGTAACGATCCGCGCCATCGACGGCATGGCGGGTATCGGCAAGACGGCGCTGGCGGTGCATGTGGCGCATCGAGTTGCGCGACGCTTCCCCGACGGCCAGCTGTTCATCGATCTCCAGGCGCATTCGGTGAATCCGGTGCCGGTCGCAGCGGACGCGGCGCTGGAGATTCTCTTGCGCCAGTTGGGAATTCCCGACGAAGGCATCCCGACCTCGACGGTGGACCGTGGCGCGCTGTGGCGCGCGGAGCTGGCCGGACGCCGGGTGGTCGTCGTGTTCGACAACGCCGCGGATGCCGACCATCTCCGCCCGCTGCTGCCAAGTGCCGGTGCAAGTCTCCTACTCGTCACCAGCCGCAGGCGACTCGTCGATCTAGATGGCGCGCAAGCACTTTCGGTCGATCTGCTACCCGCCGACGATGCCGTCGGACTGTTCGAGCGGATCGTCGGAGCCCGCGCGATCGCCGAACCGCTGGCGGTGCTCGATGTGCTGCAACTGTGCGGCTTCCTGCCGCTCGCCGTGCGGATCGCGGCGGCCCGGCTGCAGCATCGCCCGCGCTGGACCGTCGAGTATCTGGCCGGAAGACTGCGCGGCGAACGCCGCAGGCTCGCCGAATTGTCCACGGCCGAAAGGGGGGTGGCTGCCGCCTTCGCGCTGTCGTATCGCCAGCTGGAACCCGCGCACCGGCGAATGTTCCGCCTCCTCGGCCTGCATCCCGGCCGCGACATCGATGCCGGTGCGGCAGCGGCGCTGGCCGACAGCTCGGTCGATGATGCCGAAATACTGTTGGAAGATCTGCTGGACGCGCACGTCATCGCTCAGCACAAGCTCGGCCGCTACACCTTTCACGAGTTACTGCGCGAGCATGCCCGTGCCACCGCGGCCGAAGAAGAAACCGACGACAATCGAAACATTGCCCGCTCCCGCCTGTTAGAGCATTACCTGCACACGGCGCGCGCAGCCGTCGATCTGCTGTTCCACTACAGCACGCAACACCGTCGACCGCTGCCGGAGCCGAGCGCACCGATCCTTTCCTTCATCGACAATGCGGCAGCCGCCCGGTGGTTGGATGCGGAACGCGAAAACCTCATTGCCACAGCAGGTTACGCTGGCCAACACGGCCTGCCCGCCTACGCGCGCGACGCGGCGGAGACCCTGCGCCCCTACCTCGACGGGCGCTCCCGTCACACCGATGCCGCGCGCCTGCACACCGTCGGCCTCAGCGCCAGCAGGCAACTGTCGGACCGCAACGGCGAAGCCCGTGCACTGACCGATCTCGGCTGGGCCCACTGGCGCGACGGCGACTTCGAACAGGCCGTCAGCCGATCTACTCGGGCACTGGAGGTATCTCGCGAGATCGGCGACCGTCTGCAGGAAGCTCGGGCACTGAACACCCTCGGCAATGTCGCCTGGCGTCGCCGCGACTACGACCTGGCTCGCCGAAACCTCGAGCACGCACTGCGACTCGCGATCGAGGCCGATAACCAGGTCGGCGAAGCACACGTACGCGGCAATCTCGGCATGGTCTTCGCGGCCGCCACCCGCTACACCGAGGCCGAGGACCATCTCGACCGAGCTCTTGCACTGCACAGGGAACTCGGCAACCAACGCGGCGAGGCGCTCCTGCTCAACAACCTCGGTGTCATCGCCCGCGGCACCGGACAGTTCGAGCACTCCCTCGCCAACCACAGCCGCGCCAGGGACCTCTACCGCATGCTGGGCAACCCCAGCGACGAGGCCGCCGCCGTCAACGGCCTCGGCGAAACCGCCCGGTGCGGTGGCGATCCCAGCCAAGCCATCGCCGATCACACCACCGCACTCGAACTCGCCGACGCGGCAAGCAACCTCCCCGAACAGGCCCGCGCCCACGACGGGCTGGCCCGGGCCCATCATGCCCTCGGCCGCCTGGACGAAGCCCGCACGCACGGCAAGTCGGCACTGGAGCTCTACACCGAACTCGGTGTCCCGGAAGCCGATGACATGCACGCTTTCCTAGACTCCCTGCCCTGAATCCCGCTTTTACGGCGGCGCGCTGGATACCCGATCGGGCCGACCCCGGCGAGCGCGGATCGAATGGTGCGGCGCTCATACCTATGGCTTTCGGAACTGCTCGATCATCGCGGCGTAGCCGTCGCCGCCGCAACCATGTGCCACCGCCCTGTCGGCCGGCATCTTGACGAGTGACCCCACGGAGATCGAGGTGTTCCAGCAACGAGCACGGTTCGGGCGATCGAACCAGCACGGGCACCCGGTCGGGGGCGCCGGGTGCCTTGCTATTCGAGGATGAGCAGCGCCGATTTCTCCAGGCGGTCGGCTATTTCGGAATAGGAGGCATAACCCATCCCCGCGCGGACAAGAGCGCCCGCGTAGAGGAGTTCCAAGGATTCGACGACGTCCGGGTCGGCGTCGGGGCCGAGGGCGCGCAGTAGGCGTTTGCGGATTTCGGCACCGATGCGGGCACGCAAATGCGCGACGTCGGGGTCACGGCCCAACAGCGCGCTGGTGACCGCCCCCGACAGTTCCTGTTCGTCGGCGACGAGCAGGGCGATATTGCGCAGCTCAGCGAGCACCCGGACCGTGGGATCCGGGTCCTCGCTGACCGGCGCGGAGCTGGAAACCAAACGCCGCCAGAAGATCTCGGCGACAAGGTGTTCCTTGGAGGAGAAGTAGGTGTATGCCGTGGCGGTGCCGACGCCGGCCGCCGCGGCGACCATGCGAATTGTCATCCCTGCGAAACCCTCGCGGGCAAGGACTTCCACCGCCGCTCTGGTGAGTTTGTCGACGGTGTCGGCCTGCTTCTCGGTGAGGCGACGCCGGGTCGCCTCGAGGATGATGGACTCGCCTTCGGACATGTGTCTAGATCCTACTTGGCAGCGGCGAGGCCGGCGCGGCGGCCATAGAAGCTGCCGTCGCCGAGAGACGCGCCACTGACGTATCCGCCCGCGCAGAGACCCGAGGTGCAGCGTCCCGCGGCGAACAATCCGGCGATCGGCTCGCCCGACACGTGCAGCACCCGGGAGTCGAGGTCGGTGCGCAGACCGCCGAGGGTGAAGCCCGCGGTGAAACCGCGCATGTCGAAGGCCGCGAGCGGAGCGCCGATCGGCTTGACCCACTCGGGTTTCTTGCCGAGCAACGGATCCTTGCCGTCGGCGGCGTGCAGGTTGTACGCGGTGACCGTGCCCTGCAATGTCAGCGTCGGCAGACCCATGTCCGCCTCGAGCTCGGCGACCGTCTCCGCGGCCCAGGTCGGCGGCTGCCGGAAGAAGGGAGTGGAAGTCTCGGTGGCGAGCGCGGCCTCGAGCGATTCCTCGTCGATGATCAGATACGCCTGATTGTCCTGCTGGATGAGCGTGGCCTGCCCGATCCGTCCCGGGTAGGTGTCCTCGGGGATGTAGCGCTGGCCGCGGCCGTTGACCAGGATGCCGCGCGCCATCATCTGCGGGTCGCCGAAGAATGCGACCTCGGTGGCGTCCATGTGCGCCAGCTCGGCGCCGAGGGCCTGGGCGAGGCGGATGCCGATACCGTCGTGCTCCTCGATCGCGGCGGCGGGCCTGCCGATCAGCCGCGGCGCATAGCCCTCGATCATCTTCTGGTGGTAGGCGAAGCTGCCGGTGGCAAGGACGACACCGCGCTCGGCCCGGATGGCGATCTGCTTGCCGAACTGGGTGGCCAGCACACCGACGACGCGGTCGGTGTCATCGACGATCAATCGCCGGATCCTGGTGTCGTATTCGACGCGGACCCCGAGGCCGTCGGCGGTCTCGGCGAGCGGCTTCATCAGCATGTAGCCGCCGCTCTTCTGCCCGATGCGCTTATCCGCCATCTGCGGAACATGCCCGCGCGGTGCGGGTTTCGCGATCTCGTTGAAGGGCGCGGCATTCTCGCCGCCGGAATACATCAGCCCCTCGTCGTGCGGCGGCTCCCAGCCCGGCTGACCCCAGAACGCCTCGCGGAACGGGACACCACAGGAGATCAGCCAGTTGTAGTGCTCGACGCTGCCCTGGCAGTAGTCGGCGATCTTGGCCGTGTCGACGCCTGGGCCGAGCGCCGCGAGCAGAAACGCCTCCATATTCTCCGGAGTGTCATCGAAACCGAGTGCCTGCTGCAGCGGGGTGCCGCCACCGAGGTAGATGAACCCGCCCGCCATGGCGGCCGCGCCGCCCCAGCCGCCGGTGCGTTCCAGGATCAGCACCTCGGCCCCGGCCCGCGCGGACTCGATCGCCGCGCACACCCCCGCAATGCCGTACCCGGCGACGACGACGTCGGCCTCCTTGTCCCACTCGGAGATCGCACCGGCACGCAGTGGCCGAATTGTCGTGGCATCAGACATGTTCCGTGATCCTTACTGTTCTGCTCGGTCGGACCGTGATGCGTTGTCGAGCTGTCCCGCTCGCTCGCGCGGCAGGCGCCCCGACGGTCCTGCGCTGTCGACTACTGTGCCGTTTCGGGCGGCCCGGCGGGTCGAATCGGCAACTCGATCGCCCTACTCCGCCGCCGCGTCGGATCGCCCGTCCGCCGCTTCGGACTGCTCCGCGGCATCCGCCTGTTGTTTACGCGCTGCCTTCTTCTGCTGTCCAACGATGGTCCCCACCAGCAGGTCGAGCTTGGTGCCGTTGGGCCAGCCGACGTAATGGCAGAGGAACAGTGCGATCTCGTGCAACTGTTCCTCGGTGAGCTCTGCATTGCGCAGCGCCGCGCCGATCTGGATGCCCGCGGTGTCGATTGCGCCCTGGGCGGTCAGCGCGCCGAGCAGGATCAGTCTCCGGTCGCGCACGGTGAGCGCAGGGCGCGACCAGATATCGGCGAAGAGGTGATCGGCGGTGACGGCGAAGTGCGCGCCGGGGTAGTCCTGGAACTCGGTGCCGTAGACCTCGGCCATCTTGGCCAGCCCACGCCTACGGACGGACTCGGCCGCCGCGCTGTTCGACGGTTGATCGCTCATCGAGATTCCTTTTCTGATTGGGTAGCGGCAGCGCCGACGCCGAGTCCTGGTCCGAGTCGATCGAGGGCCAGTTCGGCGAGGGGCAGTTCGATACCGAGCCGGGCGCCCAGTTCGAGGGCGAGGGTGAGGTCCTTTTCGCCGAGATCGCGGACGTGGCCGAGGATCGGCAGCCAGAAATCGCCCGGCTCGATCGGTGCGGTGCGGTCGCGCAGCATGATCGCGCCGGGGCCGCCGGTCACGGCATCGGAATGGCGCACGACTTTGCCGAGTGTGGTGATGTCCAGCTCTGCGGCCTCGGCGAGCCGCTGTGCTTCGGTGGCGGCGGTGAAGGCGACGAAGTGGAGTAAGTTGCGGGCCAATTTCATTCGGGTGCCCGCACCCACCGGGCCTGCGTGCACGACGAGATCGGCAAAACAGCCGAAGGGGCCACGGACCCGCTGGAATGCCATGTCGCTGCCGCCGACCATGACGGCGAGCCTGCCGCGCTGCGCACCGGGCGCACCACCACTCACCGGTGCGTCTACCAGCTCGACGCCGCGCTCGGCGCACTGGCCGGCCAGCTCGACCGCGGTCCGATCGCTGATCGTGGAGTGCACGGCGACCACAGTTCCCGGTTCTGCGGTGCGCAGGATGCCTGCCGGCCCCGCGACCACAGCACGGACCTGCTCGTCGTTCAGCACTGTCACCGAGATGACGGCAGCTTGCTGCGCGACCTGTGCCGCATTGCCTGCCGCTTGCGCCCCCGACTCGAGGAACGGCTGGACCGCGTCCGGCCGCATGTCACACACCATGAGCCCGCCGGGCCACTCCAGCAGCCGCTTCGCCATCGGCGCGCCCATATTGCCGAGACCGATGAAGCCGACCCGGAATTCGGCAGCGGACCCGTTCGCTGCCTGCTCGGATCTCTCCGCACCCGCGCTCATGACCGGAACACTTGTCCGCCGTCGACATTGAAGATCTGGCCGGTCACCCAGCTCGCCTCGTCCGAGAGCAGGTAGAGACAGGCGCCGACCAGGTCCTGCGGTGTCCCCATCCGTTTGAGCGGCAACCGGTTCACCATGTCGGTGACGATCGCCTCCGGTGTCACCGCCTTGGTGGCCTCGGTGTCGATCGGTCCGGGCGCGATGGCGTTGATGCGAATCTTGGAGCCGCCCAGCTCGAAGGCCAGCTGCTGGGTGAGACCGTTGACGCCGACCTTCGCGAGGCCGTAGAAGCTGGAGTATGTCCATGCGGCCGTGGAGGATTGGTTGACGATCGAGCCGCCACCGGCGACCATCATGGGCTTCCACACCGCGCGGGTCATGTTCAGCGCGCCGTCCATGTTCACGCCCATGAACTTCTTGTAGTAGTCCCACGGCACCGTCAACAGCAGATTCAGCTTCATCTCGCCGTAGATGGCTGCATTGTTGACCAAGTGGTTGATGCCGCCGAACTCGCCGACGGTGAATTCGGCCAGCGCCGTAGCGGATTCGGGTTCGGAGACATCGACCTCACCGAACACCGCGGTACCGCCATCGACGACGATCTTCTTCGCGACCGCCTTTCCGCCTGCCACATTACGGTCGGCGACAACGACTTCGGCGCCCTCGGCGGCCAGCGCCTGCGCATACACCGCGCCGATCCCCTGTGCGGCACCGGTGACGATGACGGATCTTCCCGTGAAACGGGCCATGAAAGTCAGCTCCTCTAGTCAGGCTTGGTAGGCGATCAGCTTGGTTTCCAGGTATTCCTCGAAGCCGGCGATGCCCATCTCCCGGCCGATGCCGGACTGCTTGTATCCGCCGAACGGGGCGTCCGCGGAGTACCAGATGCCGCCGTTCACACTCAGCGTCCCGGTGCGAACCCCCTCGGTGACGCGCCGAATCCGGTCCTGGTCACTCCCCCAGACCGAACCCGACAGCCCGTACGGGGAATCGTTGGCGATCCGGATCGCGTCGTCGTCACCGTCGTAGGGGATCACCACCAGCACCGGACCGAAGATCTCCTCGCGGGCGACCGTCGAGGTATTCGCGATGTCCCCGATCAGGGTCGGCTCGATGTAGAAGCCGCGCTCATGGTTCGCGGGCCGCCCGCCACCGGTGACAATGCGACCACCCTCGGCGACGGCGATCTCCAGGTAGCGCTCGACGCGGGCCCGCTGCCGCTGCGAAATCAGCGGGCCGCAGATCGTGCGCGGATCCGCCGGATCACCGGGCACGATCCCACCCAATGTGGCCGCGGCAATCTGCACCGCGTCGTCGTAGGACGCACGTGGGACCAGCAGGCGGGTGGTGATGGCACAGCCCTGTCCGGCGTGCACACACACCGAAAAGGCCGCAACACCAACGGCAGCCGCGATATTCGCGTCGTCGAGAACGATGAACGCCGACTTGCCGCCGAGCTCGAGAAATGCCTTCTTCAGCGTGGTCGCCGCGCCCGCCATCACCGCTTTCCCGGTCTGCGTCGAACCGGTGAAGCTGATCATGTCGACCCGTGGATCGGTGGTCAGTCGCGCGCCGATCGCGTGGTCGGCGGAGGTGACGATATTGACGACGCCCGGCGGGATGTCGGTGTGCTCGGCGATCACCGCACCGATGGCCGCAGCACACCATGGTGTGTCGGGAGCGGGTTTGAGCACCAGCGTGTTTCCGGCCGCGAGCGCCGGTCCGAGTTTCGCGAAATTGATCTGGTGCGGAAAGTTCCACGGGGTGATCGCACCGACCACGCCGACCGCCTCTCTGCGTAGCACCCGGCGGGTCTTGATGCCCATCGGCTCTGCCACGCCGAGATCCGTTTCCCAGCTGTATGTTTCGGCGAGCGACGCGGAGTAGCCCAGGTCGGCGACCGGACCCTCCAACTGCGGCCCCCTGGTCAGCATCGTCGGCGCGCCCGCCTCGGCGACGGTGATCTCCCGTAGTTCGTCAACGTGGGCTTGTAGCGCGGTGCGCAGCTGTTCGAGGCAGCGTGCGCGGAAGGCGTGATTGCGTGACCAGTCGGTGTCGTCGAACGCGGTGCGTGCGGCGGCGATGGCCGCGTCCATATCGCCGCCGCCTGCGTCAGCGGCCTGGCCGAGAACTTCCTCGGTCGCGGGGTTCACGGTGTCGAACACGCCGTCGGCGCCTGCCACCAGCTTGCCGCCGATGAGCAGGCGGGATTCGGCGTTGGGCAGGAGGCTGCTCATGAAGGGCTCCGATACTGTCTGGACACGTGTACGGAATATAGTCTCGACGCCCGATAAGTCGCAAGAACATGTTTCAGATTTACCGTCCTTCGGGTAGCGATCCCCGACCTCGACGGCGATCCGGATATATCCCGGAAACCACACCACCAACAACGGACAATTACCAAAGAATCGTTGTCGTGAGCATGTCTCAGTGGTACCGTCCAGACACATGTCCAGCTATGTGTCTCTCAACGGTGATGCGACAACTTTCACCGACGAGAACTCGTTATCGAATTTCGGGACGGCGCGATGACGGCGGCCTCATTGGAACCATTGACGTTCGATCCATACGACTACCGATTCCATGAGGACCCCTACCCCACTTATCAGCGGCTGCGCACCGAAGCGCCGCTGTACTACAACGCCGAACTCGACTTCTGGGCACTGTCTCGACATGCCGATGTGACCGGCGCGTTCCGCGACAGCGTCCGCTTGTCGAGCGCCAACGGAGTGTCGCTCGATCCCGCCGCTTGGGGACCGCACGCACACCGGGTGATGTCGTTCCTGGCGATGGACGACCCACGGCACATGCGGATGCGCAGGCTCGTCTATAAGGGCTTCACGCCGAAGCGGGTCGCCGAAATGGCCGACCGCATCAAGGAACTGACACTGTCCTACCTCGAACCCGCCCTGGCAACAGGAACTTTCGACTGGATCGACGAGGTCGCGGGCAAGCTGCCGATGGACGTGATTTCCGAGCTCATGGGTGTGCCGGAACCCGATCGCGCCGAGATCCGCAGGCTGGCAGATCTGGTCGTGCACCGGGAGGACGGTGTGCTCGACGTCCCGATGCCCGCCGTGGCAGCCTCGATCCGGCTCATCGGCTACTACAGCGACATGGTTGCCGCGCGCAGGCGCTCTCCCGGCACCGACCTCACCTCGGCGCTCTTGGACGCCGAAATCGACGGCGACAGACTCTCGGACGAGGAGATCATCGGGTTCATGTTCCTGATGGTCGTCGCGGGCAACGAGACCACGACCAAACTGCTCGGAAACGCGCTCTACTGGGGTGCGAAGAACCCGGCGGAATACGCGCGGGTCGTCGCGGAGCCGGAACTGGTGACCGACTGGGTCGAAGAGACACTGCGTTACGACACCTCCAGTCAGATGGTCGCGCGCAGTGCCGCCGTCGCCATCGACCAGCACGGCCACACCATTCCGGCGGGCGCCAAAGTGCTGCTGCTGATCGGCTCCGCGAATCGCGATCCCGAGGTGTTCACCGACGGCGACAGCTATCGCATCGGCCGCACCGACAAGGCCGGACTCGCCAGCTTCGGCGCAGGCGTCCATTTCTGTCTCGGCGCACACCTGGCCCGGTTGGAAGCGGGAGTCGCACTGCGCGAATTCGTTTCGCGGGTCCGGTCCTATGACGTCGCCGATTCCGGCATCGTGCGGGTGCACTCGACGAACGTGCGCGGGTTCGCCCAACTTCCCATCGTCGTGGAGGCGAAATAGTGCCACGTTTCGAACCCCATCCCGTGCGCAGGCCCGCCCTCGTCGCCGGTGCGTCCTCCGGTATCGGCGCTGCCACCGCGGTCGCGCTCGCCGAACTCGGGCACCCCGTCACGCTCGGTGCGCGCCGCACCGACCAATGCGAGGCGCTGGCGCAGAAGATCCGCGACAGCGGCGGCGAGGCCTTCGCACACCAGCTGGATGTCACCGATCCCACCTCGATCGATACCTTCGTGACCGCGGCCGAGGCGGCGCTCGGCCCCACCGAAATCCTCGTCTCCGGTGCGGGCGACATCGAATTCGGCCCGGTCCACGACATGGCACCGGACCGGTTTCTTCAGCAGGTACAGGTACACCTCGGCGGCGCACACCGGCTCGCGCATCGGGTGCTGCCCGGCATGATCGCCCGGCGGCGCGGCGATGTCGTCGTGATCAGCTCCGACTGCGCCGTCGAGCCACGCCCGCACACCGGCGCCTACAGCGCCGCGAAAGCCGGACTCGAAGCCATGGTCGGGCAAATGCGGATGGAACTGGAGGGCAGCGGGATCCGCGCCAGCCTCGTGCGGCCCGGCCCGACCTTGACCGGCATGGGGATGAACTCCACCCCCGAAGTGATCGGGCCGATGCTGGAGGCCTGGAAAACCTGGGGATTCGCCCGCCACGGATACATGCTGCGCGCCGCCGACCTGGCCGCCGCGGTGGTTGCGGTGGTCTCCACACCGCGTGGTGCGCACCTGGTGCTCGTCGAGGTCCAGCCCGAAGCGCCGCTACTGCCGATCCCGGACAGCGCCTCGAACGAGCAAGACAGGAGCGAGCAGTGAGGATCATCGCCGATCTCGACCTGTGCCAGGGGCACGCCGTCTGCCAGGACGAGGCACCGGAAACCTTCACCGTGCCCAAGCGCGGAAAGGTGGAAATCACCGATCCGACACCCGACGCGGACACAGCCGCGGATGTCGAGCGCGCAGTCCGCTACTGCCCGACACAGGCCCTGTCGATCATTGCGGACGAGCCCGCAGCAGGCACGAAAGGAACACCGTAATGCCAGGTTTCGAACGCAGCGAGCTCGACGAGATGGTCCGGCGCTGGGTGCTGGAGAACCAGCGCTGCGAGGACAAAGGCGATTGGAAGCCGCTCGCCGAGATGTACACCGAGGGCGCCACCTACGGCTGGAACTACGGCCCCACCCAGGAATTCATGGCGGTCGGACGCGAGGAGATCCGGGTGCTCGCCCTCGGCCAGGAAATGGACGGGCTGGAGGGCTGGTCCTACCCGTATCAGGAGTTCGTGATCGACGAGCGCAGCGGCAGCGTGATCGGCTTCTGGAAACAGGTGGCCGATGCCAAGCGGCCCGATGGGCGTAACTACAGCCCGGAGGGCATCGGCGGCAGCTGGTTCCGGTACGGCGGCGACTACCAATGGTCCTGGCAGCGTGACTTTTTCGACCTCGGCAATGTCTCGCAGTTGTTCTTGCAGATGATCGCAGGCAATGCGCTGTTGCCCGGTATGCAGAAGCGGATCCAGCGATCGATGTCCGGCAAGCCACTACCCGGCTGGTACAAAGTCGGCGAAGCGCCGGTTCCCCTGTGGTGACGGCCATGTCGCGCAGCAGCTTCGACCACCTATCGAGGGCAGCGCTGGCCGCATTGCTGCCGGAATTGCTACTGTGCGGCCAACTGATCGACAGATCCGGCCTGCCGCATGCCGTCGCGGCGTTCGGCCGCGACGGCATGACGGCGATCGCCATCGAGGAGTGGCAGCTCGCCAGCCCCGTCTATACCCGTCGCATGCAACGCGCGCTCGGCTTCGTCGGCGACGATGTCGCGACCATCTTCAAAGGGCTGCAACTCGATATCGGCGCGCCGCCGCAGTTCATGGACTTCCGATTCCGCGTCGAGGACCGCGACCACGGGGAATTCTGGCTGGATCATTGCGGTGCGCTGATGGATGTCGAGCCGATGGGCGAGGATTTCGTGGTGGCGATGTGCCACACCATCGAGGATCCGACCTTCGACGCGACGGCGCTGGCGACCAACGCGCACGCCCAGATTCGGCCGATTCACCGCCCGCCGCGCAGGCCCGCCGACCGGCATCCCATGTGCGCGTGGACCGTCACCATCGACCCGGCCAATGTCGCACCACCTGCACCGCGCTATGCGGAACTGGTGGCGGCTTCCGCGGCAGCCGGTGTCGAGCTCGGTGCGATCGACACCGACGACCAGGGCCGGGCGGACTATTCCGGAGCGCTGCTCAGTGATCTCCGTTTCGCCGACTTCTCGAAATCGGCATTGGTGCGGATGGCCGACGAGGTGTGTCTGCAACACCATCTGCTGACCCTGGGATTCATGATCGCCGTGCGCTCGAGGCTCGGTGCCGATGCCACTTCGGCTTCGGCTGCTGACACCGCTTCCGGTGGTGCCGGTGGCGGTGGCGCTGCCGGTGGCCCTTCCGGCAGTGATGGCGCGATGGAGCTCGGCCGCAAGCACTTCACCGGCATCGCGGGCATCAGCTCCGAACGCATCCGTGCGGTATTCGGGCTCGGTGATGATCCCGCGGCACTCGCCGAGGTGCTGCGGCTGCATCCGGCCTGGAACCCGCTGCCCTACACCGGCGTCGAGATCACCGAGACCAGCGACACTGTCCTGCTGCATATTCCGCATCGGAGCGACGCCGTCGCCGACGGCGCGTGGCCCGCGATGATCGACGCCGACCACCTCGCGCCATTGGATGCCATGGCCAGGGGCGTGAACCCGCGCTTCGCCACCCGCGCCGTCGCCACCGACGACTACGGCTGGACCGTCGAAATGGCGCTCGCCCCACAACCATTTCGCGAGGCGACCGAGGTGACGCTCACCCGATACAGCACCGGCGCGTCCTTCACCTTCACCGACCGCGGCATACCGCTGCCGCTCACCGTGCTCTGACGCGCGCCCCGAAAGAGTGACGGACGCAGCGGGGTGGCTGGCCAAGACCGGGGCGGTGCCGATCGGCTACTACAAGGACGAGGAGAAGACCGGCAGGCTGTTCAAGACCGTCGACGGCACCCGGGTGGTGGTCACCGACGATCGAGCTCGGGCCGAGCGGGAGGGGTCGGTCACCCTGATCGGCAGCGGCAACCGGGCCTTTGATGTGGTCTATCTGCGCGAACAGCCTGGTCACGACAACGAGAACGTGTTCTAATTCGGACGTATCCGCCGTTGTCCTTGGGAGAATCCGATGAGCACAACCGAAACGACCACAGAGTCGGCGAGCACCCTGCCCGCCCGGATCACCGAGGCGTTGATCGGCAGGCTGACCGGGATGGTCGCCGCCGACGATGCCGCAGCGCCGTACCAGATGCTCGAGGTCTACACCGGAGCGGTGGTCGGCGAACTACCGCAGTCGACGCCCGCGGACATCGCCGCCGCCTACGCGACCGCCCGCGCCGCACAGAAAGAATGGGCCGCCTGGCCGCTGCGGCGCAGACTGCGCGTTTTCGAGCGCGCGCACGAACTGTTGCTGGCCGAGCACGAAACCATCGCCGACCTCATCCAGATCGGCTGCGGCAAGACCCGCCGCATGGCCGTCGAGGAATCCTGCGACGTACCGATGGTCATCAGCCACTACCTCAAGACCGCAAAGCGGGTGCTGCGGCCGGTCCGGCGCGGCGGCCCGATGCCATTGCTGACCGGCTCCACCGAACAACACCGCCCGAAAGGCGTCGTCGCGGTCATCGCGCCGTGGAATTTCCCGTTCGCGATCGCGCTGTCGGATGCGATGCCCGCGTTGATGGCGGGCAACGGCGTCGTCCTCAAGCCGGACAACAAGACCGCACTGTGTGCGCTGTTCGGAGTGGAATTGCTCTATCGCGCCGGGCTGCCGCGCGGACTGTTCCAAGTCGTCTGCGGCGAAGGCCCCGAGGTGGGCCCGACGCTGATCGATAACGCCGACTTCGTGATGTTCACCGGCTCGACCGCGACCGGCCGGATCGTCGGCGAAGGCGCGGGCCGCAACCTGATCGGTTGCAGCCTGGAACTGGGCGGCAAGAACCCGATGATCGTGCTCGACGACGCGAATCTCGACGACGTCATTCCGGGCGCGGCATTCGCGGTGTTCGCGAACTCCGGCCAGGCTTGTATGCACATCGAGCGGATCTACGTACACGATCGCCACTACGACGAATTCGTGCGCCGATTGGTCACGGCGGCAGAAGAATTGGGTTCGAAGATCGGCGCGGCCTACGACTACACACCGGAATTCGGCTCGCTGGTGTCGGTCGAGCACATGAAACGCGTCGCGGCCCATGTGGACGACGCCCGCGCGAAGGGCGCCACAGTGCTGACCGGCGGCAAAGCGCGCCCGGACATCGGACCCGCCTTCTACGAGCCCACCGTGCTGACCGACGTCACACCCGAGATGACGCACGCGACCATGGAGACCTTCGGCCCGGTGGTCAGCGTGTACCGGTTCAGCGACGAGCAAGAGGCGATCCAGCTCGCCAACGACACCAACTATGGCCTGAACGCGAGCGTGTGGAGCCGAAACCTGGCCCATGCCAACCGCATTGCCGATCAGTTGGAAGCCGGCAACATCAATATCAACGACGGCTTCGTGGCCACCTATGCCGCCAAGGCCACACCGTCGGGCGGCGTGAAGCAGTCCGGCGTCGGCACCCGACACGGTGATCAAGGCCTGCTCAAGTACACCGACACCGTGAACGTCGGCGTCCAGAAGCGTCAGGTGCTCAACGCCCGTGCGGGCATGCCCTACGAGAAGCAACTGAAGATCACCCTGACGACGCTGCGGCTCATGCGCCGAACCCGGCTGCGCTGAGCGCATCTCGTTCTATCCCCCGAGGAGGCAACCATGGCGACATTGCCGGCAGGCTTCGATTTCACCGACCCCGCGCTGTGGGAAAACCGAAGGCCGGTCGAGGAATTCGCATGGCTGCGCCGCACCGCGCCGGTGTGGTGGAACGTGCAATCCGACGACACCTCGGGCGGCTTCCGCGACGGCGGGTACTGGGTGGTCAGCAAACTCGACGATGTCAAGGAGATCTCGCGGAATCCGGAACTGTTCTCCTCCCAGGAGAAGGGATCCATCATCCGGCTGCCCAATGACACCACTCCGGAGCAGATGGCGGTGACCGGTGCGCTGCTGGTGAATATGGATCCGCCCAAGCACACCAAGACCCGGCGGGTCGTGTCGAAAGGATTCACCCCGCGTGCGGTAGAGGGTCTGCGGGCGGCGTTGACCGAACGCGCCGCCGCCATCGTGCACGCGGCCAAGAAGTCCGGCGGCGGTGATTTCGTCCAGCAGGTTGCCGTCGAACTGCCGTTGCAGGCGATCGCGGAACTGCTCGGCGTCCCGGAGGCCGATCGGCGCAAGCTCTTCGACTGGACCAATCAGACCCTCAACTACGACGACCCGCAGTACGGCGACACCACCTCGGCCTCCACCATGGCCTCGGCCGAACTGCTCGGCTACGCCTGGAACATGGCCGAGCAGCGCCGCGGCTGCCCGGCCGAGGACATCGTCAGCCAACTGGTCAATGCCGACGTCGACGGTGAGCACCTCGGCTCCGACGAGTTCGGGTTCTTCGTGATCCTGCTCGCGGTGGCGGGGAACGAGACCACCCGCAATGCCATCACCCATGGCATGAAGGCGTTCGTGGACAACCCCGACCAATGGGAGCTCTACCAGCAGCAGCGACCGCGGACCGCGCCCGACGAGATCGTCCGCTGGGCCACCCCCGTCACGGCCTTCCAGCGCACCGCGACGCAGGACACCGTGCTCGGGGACCGGCAGATCAAGAAGGGACAGCGGCTGGGGCTCTTCTACAGCTCGGCGAACTTCGACGAAGACGCCTTCGACGACCCCTTCACCTTCGATGTGCTGCGCAACCCGAACCCGCACGTCGGCTTCGGCGGCACCGGTGCGCACTACTGCGTCGGTGCGAACCTGGCGCGCCTGGAGATCGACCTGATGTTCAACGCCATCGCCGATGTGATGCCCAAGATCACGCAGGTGTCGGATCCGGTACGGTTGCGCTCGGGGTGGATCAACGGAATCAAGAAGTGGCAGGTGCGATACGAGTGAGCCTTCGAAATATTCCATTGCGCACGCTGTCCGGCGACGCGACGACCCTGGGCGAGCTCGCCGGGGACCACGCTGTGCTGCTGGTCAACGTGGCTTCGAAGTGCGGGCTGACGCCGCAGTATTCCGGGCTGGTCGAGCTGCAGAAGACCTACGGACCGCGCGGATTCACCGTGATCGGAGTGCCGAGCAACCAGTTCATGGGTCAGGAACCCGGCACGGCCGAGGAGATCCAGGAATTCTGCGCCACCACCTACGGTGTGGATTTCCCGCTGCTGGAGAAGACCGACGTCAACGGCGAGGACCGGCACCCGCTCTACAGCGAGCTGGTCGACACCGCGGACGCGGACGGCACCAGCGGTGACATCCAGTGGAACTTCGAGAAGTTCCTCATCGATCGGGACGGCAAGGTGATCGGCCGGTTCCGGCCACGGACCGAACCCGACTCCGCGGCAGTCATCAACGCCATCGAAGCGGCTCTGTAAACATCTTTCGGCCGAGCCGGAATCGAGGGTGACGCACCGCTCGACTCCGGCTTTGCTGTGTCTATGCCATGGCGAAGCGCAGCAGGGCCTGCTTGTCACCCTGCTTGATCTGGCCCTTGCGGTTGAGGACTTCCAACTGCCAGCCCGCGCCGGAGCGGAAGGCCCGTGCGACCGCATTGGCGTTGTCGTTGCCCAGCAGCGACGGCCAGATGTCGGCGACCTGTTCGGCGCTGCCGCCGGTCGCGTCGTACACCTTGAACGAAATGTTGTTGGCCTTCTCGAACGAGCTGCCCTTCTTGAAGGCAGCGGCCACGAACACGATGGCGTCGATGCCGCCGGGCACATCGGCGAAGGTGACGTGCACCGATTCGTCGTCGCCGGAGGCGGCGCCGGTCTGCTCGTCACCGGTGTGCTGGACCGAACCGTTGCCCATCGGGTCCAGGGAGTCCAGGCCGGCGAAACGCACCGGCTCGGCGCCTTGCATGAGGATGGCGATCAGATCCAGGTCCACCCCGCGTTTGCGGCGCAGCAGCCCCATCGCACCGCCACTCGTGCCCGCCGACGGATCCCAGCTCACCCCGACCGTCAGTTTGGTGATGCCGTTGAGATCCGCGGCGCCATCTTCTTTTTTGAGCGTGATCATGCGTTTCACAGTACAAGTGATCCGTATCCCGATGCGGCGCAGAATGTTCCTGCTCACACCCGAGCAAGGTGTGCGCCGTCTAGGGCTTTTGACGCCTGCGGTAGCGGACGGTGCACGGCTGCTGTAGCTGCACCACCATCTTGCTGTGATCGTTGCGGTAGCTGTCGGAGGGCTGGGCCATCTCGAACTCCCAGTCGCGCAACAGGATCGAGAAAATGGCCTTCAGCTGCATCAGCGCGAACGCCGCGCCGACACAGCGATGCCGTCCCGCGCCGAACGGAATCCACGTCCAGCGGTTGACGATGTCTGCCTGATTGGGGTCGATATAGCGGTCCGGATCGAAGTCCTCCGGGTTCGGGAAGTCCTCGGGGATGCGGTTGGAGATGGCGGGAGTGGCGGCGACCAGGTCGCCTTCCACGATCCGATGCCCGCAGACCTCGAATTCGCCCTTGGCGACGCGCATCAGGATGATCAGCGGCGGATGCAGTCGCAGTGTCTCCTTCAGCACTGCCTCGAGCTGCGGAATCCGGCGCAGCGCGGCAAAACTGACTTCCGAACCGTCGGCGTACAACTCGTCGAGCTCGTCGACAACCCTGGTCAGCAGATTGGGGTGCCGGAGTAGTTCGATCACGGTCCAGGCGGCGGTGCCGGAGGTGGTGTGGTGGCCCGCGAACATCATCGAGATGAACATGCCGGTGATCTCGCTGGCGCTGAAGCGCGGATTGCCGTGCTCGTCGGTGATGATGATCAGGATGTCGAGCATGTCGCGTTCCGCTTTGTGCGCAGGCGGGTTCGCGACGCGGCCGTCCATGATGCCCTGTACCAGGTCGACGAGTTCGCGGCGCGCCTCGTCGCGGCGACGGAAGCTTTCGATCGTCGCGTAGGGGTCCACGTAGGCCAGTGCGTCGGTGCCCCGCTCCAGATCGTGGTAGAGCCGCGCGAAGCGGTCGTCGAGTTCGTCACGGAATCTGGTCCCGATCAGGCAGGCCGAGGACGTGTAGATGGTCAGTTCGGCAAAGAAATCGAGCAGGTCGATCTCGCCGGCGTCGCCCCAGCGCGCGAGCATCCGCTCCACCTCGCGCTCGATCGTCGCGGCGTGCCCGCGCATCTGCTCGCCGCGTAGCGCCTGGTTGTGCAGCATCTCCTTGCGCCGCTCGGGGCTGGCGTCGAAGACAACGCCCGCGCCGAAGATCGGTTTCATGAACGGGTAGGCAGCGCCCTGATCCAGATCCTCGTCGCCGGAGCGGAAGAAGAACTCGTTGGCCTCGGCGCCCGACAGCATGATGACGCGCCGTCCGGCCAAGTCGAACGACCCGACATCGCCGCATTCGGCCCGGACTCGGCGCATCAAGGCCAGTGGATCGACCCGAAATTCGTCGAGGTGGCCGTGTTCGTGCTCGCCTCCGGAAACCCGCCGTGGTTTGACCAGGGTCATTGGAAATCCTCCCGGTATAGCTGTCCAGACGTACGATGGACACGTGTCTGGACACTACTACGACATGTAAGGCCGGGCAAGCAATCCGGCACTGCGAGCGGGGCAACGACGCGCCCCTCTCCAGGCAGGTGAGTAATGCATTCGAAGCAACAGACCGATGGGCCGCGATTGATAATCGCCCGAAGCATCTGGCGGGCATTACGCCGGAAAATTGCCGGTGCTGCCCTGATTCTCTCGATGGCCATCGTCATTGCCACTGTGCTGTCGATGTATTCGGGCAGGTACATCTCGACCGCGTCGGTCACCGTCGACGTGCCGCGCGCCGGACTGGTGCTCGACCCAGATGCCAGGGTGAAGTACCGCGGCGTCGAGATCGGCCGGGTGGCGGCGGTCTCCCGAGCGGAGGACCGGGCGCGGCTGCGGCTGGATCTCGACCCCGAGTTGCTGCGGCTCATCCCGGACAACGCGAGGGTGGACATCCACTCCACCACCGTCTTCGGTGCGAAGTATGTGAATTTCCTTGTTCCGGAACACCCTTCGGGCCGTCCACTGCGACCCGGCGCGCAGGTGAGGGCCGAGGCGGTCACTGTCGAGTTCAATACGCTGATCGACCATCTCGCCGACCTCCTTGCGAAGGTCGAGCCCGGCAAGCTCAACGTCGCCATGAATGCACTGAGCACCGCATTGCAAGGGCGCGGCGACAAGCTCGGCGAGACACTGGCGCACACGGATTCCTATCTGCGCGAGATCAAATCCGAGCCTGCCCGCGCTGCGACGGGATCTGGCCGCCACGGCCGATGTCACCGGCCTGTACGCCGACACCGTCGGAGATCTATTGCGCACGGCGGAAAATGCCACCACCACGAGTGCGACGATCACCGACCGACAGTCGGATCTCGACGCGGTACTGCTGAACCTCGTCGGCGTCACGGACACCACAGGTAGTGCGCTCCGGCAGAGCGAACCGTCGTTGATTGCGTCGCTCCAGCTCTTCCGTCCGACGACCGCGTTGCTGTATGCCTATGCGCCAGGGCTGGATTGCGTCGTCAACGCACTCGGCAAACTCATGCCCCTCGCCGAGGAGTGCTCATGCTGGAAGCTGTGTGCCTGACTACGCAGGCTGCGGAAGAGGAAGCCGGGTACGGCACACGACGCGCCCAGCACTGCCCGGTAGTGCAGTGGGCGGCACATCCTCCTCGGACAGGCCTGCACGGGGGTGTCATCCAACTGTGCGGCACCGGCGCCAACGACTACTCAGAGTCGCTACGTTCGGGCTGGGGTTGTCGGGCTGCTTTTCACTGTCCGTGGCGCGGTTTCTTGCAGAAGATACCCTTGTGCGGATCCTTGTCTGCGAGATACCGCGAGTTACTGCGCGCCGCTATTTCACGCTCGGGTCAGATGACCCATTCGAAGGCTTCGGCTTTCGAGCGCGCGCCCTCGGCGGTGCGGGAGCGGTTGGGTTCTCCGAGGTCTGTCAGGAGATCTTCGGAGAGTTCGACCAGGGCGGCCAGGGTGGTGGGGGTGAACCAGGTGGGGCGGGTGGCGAAGAGGATGTCTTCGGTGGCGGTGTTGCCGCTGGCGCCGGGGGCGAAGGGGCAGCCGCCCAGACCGCCTAGTGAGCCGTCGACCATGGTGGCGCCTGCTCCGAGCGCGGCGAGGGTGTTGGCTACGCCCATGCCCCAGGTGTCGTGGCCGTGGAAGACGATGCGGCGGTGCGGGGTTCGGTCGCGGACCGCGGAGATGAGGGCGGTTACCCGAGCCGGGTCGGCCTGGCCGAGGGTGTCGGCGATGACGATGTCGCTAGCGCCTTCGGTGCGCGGGTCGTTGGCGATGGCGAGGACTCGTTCCGGATCTACCGGGCCGTCGAACGGGCAGGTGAAGCTGGTGGCCAGGCAGAGTTGGATTTCGCCGCCCGCTTCGTGGGCGAGGCGGACCGCGTCGGGCATGGCCGCGACGCTGTCCTCGGTGCTGCGGCCGATATTCGCCTTGTTGTGCGCGTCCGAAGCGGAGAAGCAGTATTGGAAGTTGCGCACGCCGGCGGCCGCCGCTTTTTCGACGTGCCGGGGTGTGGCCACCCAGACCCAGCAGTGTCGCAGCTCTTCGGGAGTCAGCGCCGCGATGAGGTCCATAGTGTTGGCCATCGGTGGCACCAGATCCGGGCGGGCCATGGAGCCGATCTCCAGAGCGGGCACGCCGAGCGCGAGCAGGCGCCGGACGATGTCGACCTTGTGTTCCACCGGAAGCACCTTGCCGGTGAGCTGAAGTCCGTCGCGCAGCGTCACATCGCGCAGCACCGACTCGGTCAGCACCGTCATTTCTTCTCGCGCACTTCCTGCGGCACACACATCACGCCACCGCACGGCTTCCCGTTTCCCACCGCCGGGTTGGGATGCACGGTGGGTCGGCGAGGTGTCGGGGCGCGCAGCTCATATGCCGAACGCCCAGGTGGCCGCCTGCGGCCATACACCCGACGAGTCATGAGGCCTCCAGTACAAGCACTGCGCGATTGTCCCTCACGACGCCTGCCTGTGTCTCGCGGGAGGTCCCGCGTCCGGCCGGCACCACCGTTGCGTGACCATTTCCCATGACTGCCGCACGTTCGTGACGCGCACGTTCGCGGTCGGCGTTTCCATAGGGAGCGGACGTGCGGTACGCGGTCTGCGTCGATGGTGACGAGATGGGCCCGCAATCCGCCGGCCGACACCCACTGGAAGTGGTCGATCGGGTTCGGTGTTCCTTGTCGTGTACGCGCACCATCGGACGCGGCATCCATATCCGGCGACTGGAAGCGCCACATCTGATCGACCACGCTTCCCTCGCGGGAGCGCACTCGGGACGTGCGGCGGTCATGACCCCTCCAGCGCATCGATGTCGGCGTCGCTCATGCCGAGCAGTTCCGACAGCACCTCGCGTGTGTGCGCACCGAGATCGGGGCCGACATTGCGGATGGGCAGCGACTGCTCGCCGATCACCGGCACGATGCCGGTGAAGCCGACCGTTTTCGGTTGCGAGGCGCCGACATCCACGGGGAAGGGCTGGATCATGTTGCGCGCTTTGTACTGTTCGTCGGCGACGATGTCGGCGGCGGTGTAGATAGGGCCGCACGGAATGGCGGCCGCATCGAGCAGCTTCAGGGCCTCTTCGCGGGTATGGGTGACCGTCCACTCGGCGATCGAGGCGTCCAGCCGCTCACGGTTGCGCCAGCGGCCCGCGTTGTCCTGCAGGTCGGGGTCGGCGGCCAGGTCCGGGCGGCCGATCACGGCCATATAGCGCTGGAAGATGGCGTCACCGTTGCCGCCGATGATGATGCTGACGCCGTCGCGACACGGGTAGGCGTTGCTCGGTGCGATGCCTTCCATCCGGCCGCCGACGCGTTCCCGGTTGATGCCGTAGGCAAGGTAGTCCGGCACCAGCGATTCCATCACCGACAGAATCGCCTCGTTGAGGGCGACATCGATGATGCGCTCACCGAGCGGAATCGACTCGGCCCGCTGCGTGCGCTGGAACAGCGCCATCACCGTGCCGAACGCCGCGTAGATCCCCGCGATGGAATCACCGATGGAGACGCCGGTACGCACCGGCGGCCGATCCGGGTCGCCGACGAGTTCACGCAAGCCACCGACAGCCTCGGCGACGGCGGCGAAGCCGGGCCGCGACGCCATCGGCCCGGTCTGCCCGTATGCGGAGATGCGAGTGATCACCAGATCGGGATTGACCTCGTTCAACACCTCGGGCCCGAGACCCCATTTCTCGAGCATGCCCGGTCGGAAATTCTCCAGCAGCACATCGCACCGGCGGATCAGATCGAGCACAATGCCACGCCCCGCCTCGGTGCGTAGATCAAGGGTGATCGACTTCTTGTTGCGATTGACGGTGCGATACAGCATCGAGGTGTCGCCGCCATAGAGCCGCCAGTTGCGCAACTCGTCCCCGACCTTGGGCCGCTCCACCTTGATGACCTCGGCACCGAAGTCACCGAGGATGCGTCCCGCGGTCGGCGCGGCGATGTAATTGCCGAGTTCGAGGACGCGCACCCCGTCCAACGGCCCAATACTCATGGCCACCAGTGTGGCCTATCCCCATCTCCACCACCCGCCGACCCGACGCGCGAGTGGCACACAGCTGCGGCAAACGTCGGGAGCACCCAGGGCTGCGTCACTCGATCCTCCACCACCGGCCAGACAGCCAGGTCGCCCGCCCGGCGCGCCAGCGGCACCTGACTACGGCAAACAGCGGGGCCCTCGACCCCGATCACGAACTTGGCAGGCAGCTTCAGGCGACCGAACAGGGACCAGTCGGAGTTCTGGGGGAGGTGGCCTCGGGTGAAGTGGGTGATGCCCGACTCGATGCCACCCGGGGCGACACTGACCACGCTCGCCCCACCGCGTCCGCCCACCCGGCGACCGGCACCGAACAGCGACGAAGGTCGAGAGGCCCCCTCAATGATGTGCCACTCGACGATCGACTCGGACCGGCCCCGGGGCGGGGGTTCGGGTGTAGTTGTGGCTGCGCGTGTCAGGAGGCCAGGCGCACCGGCTCGTCGATGGTCGAGTAGTGCTCGGCGTTGCCGGCGAGGATGGTGCTCGCGGTGCCGTCGACGCCGACGGGGACGTCGCCGGCGAGGGTGATGCGGGTCAGCTTGCGGGGCTGGTCGTCGTAGTCGTCGATGGCGTAGTGCTGGGTGGCGCGGTTGTCCCAGATGGCGACGTCACCGGGGGCCCAGTTCCAGCGGGTGGTGTTTTCCAGCCGGGTCACCCGGTCCTGGAACAGGCGGAAGAGGGCCTGCGACTCGGTGCTGGACAGGCCGACGAAATGCTTGACGAAGTGGCCGACCAGCAGGGCGCGCTCGCCGGTCTCGGGGTGCACCCGCACCACCGGGTGCTCGGTCTCGTAGTAGCTCGACTGGAACTCGGCACGGTAGGCCTCGGTGTTGGGGGTCGACTTGTCGACGTTGCGGGCGGCATAGTCGTAGACGTTGGTGTGCACGGCGCGCAGGTTCTCGGCCAGCCGCTTGAGCGGCTCGGGCAACGAGTTGTATGCGGCGACGGTGGAGGCCCAGGTGGTCGAACCGCCGTAGGACGGCAGGTGCACCGCGCGCAGGATCGAGGCCTTCGGGATCCGGTCGACGAAGGTGACGTCGGTGTGCCAGCTGTTGGCGCGGCCGTGCTCGGAATCGATGGCCAGGCTCTTGACGCCGTGCGAGGTGACCGTCGGGTGCGGCGTGGTCGGGCTGCCGAGCAGCTCCGCGAAGGCGTACTGCCCGTCCTCGTCCAGGTGGTCCTGGCCGCGGAAGAAGATCACCTTGTGCTCGAGCAGTGCACGCCGGATCACCTCGACCGTCGCCGAGTCCAGGTCGCCGCCGAGCCGGACATTGTTGATCTGAGCACCGATGTGGGCACCGAGCTTGGTCACCGAGGTGGTAGCGGGAGTGGCGTAGTCGACCGTCATGAGATCACCTTCGCTGTTCGAGGCTGATTGATGCGCTGTTGAGCACATCACCCGAACTGCCCCGCCAACGAGGGTTTCCGTCGCCATGATCACAATTGCAGTGCGCGCGCAATAGGCGCTCGCGCGGCGTCAGCTCACATGTTCACGCAGGTAGGCGAGATCGTCGGCGACGCCTTCCGCGGGGGTTTCGAGGATTACCGGAGCGTCGGCGGTGCGGCACACCTCGGCGAGCAGCTGCGGGTCGATGGTGCCGTCGGCGAAGTTGGCGTGCCGGTCGGCGCCGGAATCGAACTCGTCGCGCGAAGAGTTCAAGTGCACCAGATCGATTCGACCGGTGATCGCCTTGATCCGTTCGACGACGCCGACGAGCTCTTCGCCGCCCGCCCAGGCGTGGCAGGTGTCGAGGCAGAAGCCGGCGCCGTATTCGCCGACCGCGTCCCACAGCCGGGCAATCGAATCGAAATGCCTGGCCATGGCATGGTTTCCGCCCGCAGTGTTCTCGATCAGAATGGGCACCGCGAAGCCGCCCTTGTCCTGCTGGCGTTCGAACAGCTTGCGCCAGTTATCGATTCCGGTGTCGATCTCGGCATCGGAGCGGACGTGGCCGCCGTGCACCACCAGGCCGAAGGCACCGAGATCCGCCGCGGCCTTCGCCTGCTGCGCCACCGCGTTGCGCGACGGCATCCGCAGCCGGTTGTTCAGACTCGCCACATTGATTTGATACGACGAGTGCACGACCACGTCGATCGGACTCGCGAGGATCTCCTCGGTCCGTGGATGTGGGGTCGGCTTGTCCCAGCTCTGTGGATCGACGACGAACAGCTGGATGACATCGGCGCCGAGTTTCTCACCGAAACCGATCGGATCGCTGTCGAGCCGGACGTGTGCTCCAATGCGCATGGGGCCACTTTATCGACTGGCACCGACAAGCCGGGAGCAACCGATACATAGGCCGAATGACCGCACAACGAGTCTGTTGCATCGAGGCGGCGCATAGAGATACATCGGTAGGATCCAGGTGCTCGACCCGATGAGGGGGGTGAATCCACTGTGTTGCGCAAAGGCGACGTCTTCGCGGGCTATGCCATCCAGCGCGTGCTCGGCCAAGGCGGCATGGGCACCGTCTATCTGGCCAAGCATCCGCGGCTGCCGCGGCTGACCGCGTTGAAGCTGCTGAACCCGGAGCTCTACAGCGACACCGAAATCCGCGGCCGCTTCGAGCGCGAGGCCGACCTGGTCGCCCGGCTCGACCATCCCAATATCGTGACCGTCTACGACCGCGGCGCGGAGGACGAGCAGCTGTGGATCTCCATGCAGTTCGTTCCCGGGGCGGACGCATCCTGCGCGGATGTGAATGTGCTCGCGCCGGGTCGAGCGGTGCAAATCGTGGGCGACACGGCCAAGGCATTGGATTTCGCGCACGCCAACGGCGTGCTGCACCGTGACGTGAAACCGGCCAACATCCTGCTGGCCAAAGCGCCGATCGGACAGCCCGAACGGGTGCTGCTCACCGATTTCGGCATCGCGGGCGTGCGCGACAGCGACACCACGCTGAGCTCGGCAGGCTCGATCACCGCCACCCTCGCCTATGCCGCACCCGAACAGTTGCTCGGGCTGCCACTGGACGATCGGGCCGATCAATACGCGCTCGCCTGCACCCTGTTCTGGATGCTGACCGGCGTCGGACCGTACTCCGGCGGCAATCCGGCCGCGGTCATCAACGGCCATCTCTACCGACCGGTGCCGTCGGTATGCCACACCAGGCCGGGCATTCCACCCGCACTGGACGGAGTACTCGCGCGGGCGCTGGCCAAACGATCGACAGACCGGTTCGGCAGCTGCTCGGAGTTCGCGGCAGCAGCACGATGGGCGCTCTCGTCCAGCGGACCGCAACACCCGCACCCTCCGAACGGATTACCGCACACCGCACACCCCGCACCTGGCCGGCCGGCCGTCGGTACGACGCCGCCACATCACGCGCCGACCAACCATCTGCCACCACACCCTGCACCACAGCACGGGCCGCCATCACACCACGCCGCACCGTATGGCCTGCCGCCTCATCACGCCGCACCACACCATGCACCGCAGCAGCCTGCATGGGCGTCCCCCGCGCAACCGCAGGCCGTTCCGACGCATACGGCATCTCCTGCCACGCAACAGCAATCCATGCCACCACACCCCACACCGCCGCAGGCGACAACGGCGTATACGGCGCACCCGCAAGCCGTTTCACCACACGTCGTGTCTCCCACCGCGCGGCAATCCACGCCACCACACCTCACACACTCGGCACCACACAACACCGAGGTGTCGCCCGAGCAGCAGGGGGCGGCCGGATCCGCCGACCCGCAGCCGAGCTCGGCGGCACCGCGGATGCCGCTGCCACCGCGGCGGAAGCCGCGTCCGGGAACCATTGCGCTACCCGATATTCGGGCGCGACCGGCCAGGTCGACGCCACCCGATTCGGCGCGGCGCGGCGGGCGGCAACCGCCCGAACCACCTCCTCCGCCATAGCTTTTCGCTATAAAATGGGCGAGCTGGGGCTGCCCGAATACTGCTAAGGTTTCGATGTTTTCGCGCACGGGTCGGGCCGATCGCGCGTTCTTATGCTGTACGTCTGCGCATCGGTGGGTCCCGATGCGTGGCGGGAAGTGGAGCAGACATGCTGGCCAGCGGTGACGTTTTCGCCGGCTATGTCATCGATCGGCAACTGGGTCGCGGTGGCATGGGTTCGGTCTACCTGGCGAAACATCCGCGGCTACCGCGGATGACGGCGCTGAAGCTGTTGAACAGAGAGATGTTCTTCGACAAGGAGGTGCGGGCGCGGTTCGAACGGGAGGCGGATCTGGTCGCCCAGCTCGACCACCCCAATATCGTCACGGTGTACGACCGCGGCCTCGACGATGAGCAGCTGTGGATCTCGATGCAGTACATCGACGGCATCGATGCCGCGTCGGTGGATCCCAAGACACTGCCGCCGGAGCGGGCGGTGCAGATCATCAAGGAGACCGCGGACGCGCTCGACTACGCCCACGGCATGGGCGTGCTACACCGCGACGTGAAGCCCGCGAACATCCTGCTGGCCCGCTCGGGCGCGGGACGCGGCGAACGGGTGTACCTGACCGACTTCGGTATCGCCCGGCTGCGTGACGACACCGGCCATCTCACCCAAACCGGGACCTTCACCGCGACGCTCGCCTACGCCTCACCCGAGCAGCTGACCGGCGCCACACTGGACCACCGATCGGATCAGTATTCGCTGGCCTGCTCATTGTTCTGGCTGTTCACCGGCACCGGCCCCTTCGCTGCGACCAACCCGGCCGCGGTGATCCAAGGACATCTGCAGGCCGCGCCGCCCGCGCTCAGCAGCGCCCGCCCCGGACTGCCCTATGCACTGGACAGCGTCCTCGCCAGGGCCATGGCCAAGCGACCGGAGGACAGGTACGCCTCCTGTTCGGAGTTCGCGGCCGCCGCACGCCACGCCCTCACCAATCCGAGCGTGCCGTCGATGCCGGTCGTCGGCGGGCCACGCCCCGTCACCGGGCCCGCCGTTCCCCTGACCGGCGGACCTCGCCCGCAGACCGCACCGCCGATTCCCGTGACGGGAACACCGTTTCCGGTGGCCAACGGGCCGGGTCCGCGTACGAGCGGGGCACACCCGCTGACCGGACCACCCCTTGCCAACACCCCGCCGGGCACGCAGGTGCAGCCGCCCATGCAGACCGGCCCCGCCCAACAGCAGCCGAACCCGTACCAGCAGCCGACCAACCAGCAGCCCCCATTCGGTTTCCACACACCACCCGGACCGCCGAATGGTGGTGGCGTGCGGCCGATCCCACCCGGTCAACCGCCGCGACACAAGTCCAACACCGGACTCATCATCGGGATCAGCCTCGGCGTGGTGGTGCTGATCCTGGTGGTTCTCGGCATTATCGGAACCGTCACCGACGATTCGTCATCGACCGCCAGCACCAGCACATCCACGTCGTCCTCGTCGAGCAACAGCGGCACGGTGACTCCGAGCATCGAAGCGATCAGCACCGAATTCGGGCGCATGGTGCCCACGTCCAAGTCCGGCGACACCGGCTACAACGGCGCCCATTGCATCGCGGCCGATTCGACCTCGCCGTCGCCACCGACCACCGGCTCACCGGATTTCGGCAAGTGGCTCTACGAGTGGGATTGCTACGGCGGCGGTGAGACCGCCGACCCGGACCCCTTCTACACGATCTTCGTCTACGAATCCGCCGCTGACGTGCAGGCCATGGTCAACGCCCTGCCGACGAACACCAAGTCGACCGACACCAACGGCGGCATGTCGTACACGAACTACAAGTACACGAACGACGGGCCCAAGATCATCACCGTCTTCACCGGCGACAAGGATCGCGCCCAGTTCGCCATGTACACCGACGGTCTCGCGGGCAGCATCGAGAAGGCCATGCGCTGGTGGCGCACGGCGCCGCTGAACTAACGCGAAAACCCGTCGTATCCCGCGGTTCTCGGGCTCGGCTCGCGGCGAAAGGCGAAAATGCTTCGCGCCGGAGCCGTCCCGGATCCTACGATGGTCGACATGTTCGGCTTCGCCATCGCTCAGCAGTCCGCAGTCGCGGACGCGATGGCGGCTGCCCTGGCAGCGTCGGCAGCCGCTGCCGCGCAGCTCGACGGCGCCCGAAGCTGACCTTCCCCGGGATGTCCCGGGACCTCGGACGGGGAAGGTCACCCGTCCTAGAGGTTCCGCCGCGCCATCTCGAAAACCAGGGAAATCCCATGTCCAAGAAGACGTATGTCCGCACCAAGCCGCACCTCAACATCGGCACCATGGGTCACGTCGACCACGGCAAGACCACCCTCACGGCGGCGATCACCAAGGTGCTCGCCGAGCGTGGCGGCGGTAGTTTCGTACCCTTCGACCGCATCGACCGTGCGCCGGAGGAGGCGCTGCGCGGTATCACCATCAATATCGCGCATGTCGAATACGAAACGGCCACCCGGCATTACGCGCACATCGACATGCCGGGTCACGCCGACTTCGTCAAGAACATGATCACCGGCGCCGCCCAGCTCGACGGCGCCATCCTGGTGGTCTCCGCGCAGGACGGCGTGATGCCGCAGACGGCCGAGCATGTGCTGCTGGCCCGTCAGGTCGGCGTCGAGCACATCGTCGTCGCCCTCAACAAGGCCGACGCGGGCGACCCGGAACTGCTCGACCTGATCGAGCTGGAGGTCCGTGACCTGCTCACCGCCCAGGGCTACCCCGGCGCGGAACTACCGGTCGTGCGGGTGTCGGGGTTGCGGGCGCTGGCGGGCGAGGACCGCTGGACCGCGGCGCTGCTCGAACTGCTCGACGCTGTCGACACGCATGTACCGATCCCCGTCCGGTACACCGACGCGCCGTTCCTGCTGCCGGTGGAGAACGTCCTGACCATTACCGGTCGGGGCACCGTCGTCACCGGTGCGGTGGAGCGCGGCCGGGTCCGTCTCGGTGACCGGGTGGAACTGCTCGGTCTCGACGGCGAGGCGCTGACCACGGTCGTAACCGGGGTGGAAACCTTCGGCCGGACAATGGAGTTCGCGGAAGCGGGCGACAATGTCGCGCTGCTGCTGCGCGGCGTACAGCGCGGTCAGGTCCGTCGCGGCCAGGTCGTCGTTGAGCCGGGCAGCATCGCGGTGCACACCCGGTTCAACGCCCGCGTGTACCTGCTCGGCACGGCCGAGGGTGGTCGGCGCACACCGATCACCTCCGGCTACCGCCCGCAGTTCTACGTGCGGACCGGCGATGTCGTCGGCGACGTGACCCTGCCCGACGACATCGGAATGGCGATCCCCGGCGACACGGTCGAACTGACCGTGCGACTGGGTCACCCGGTTCCGCTCGAGCCGGGCCTCGGCTTCGTCATCCGCGAGGGCGGGCGCACTGTCGGTGCGGGCACGGTGCTCAGCACCGACTAGCGGGCGATGCGGGGAGCCGCGATGTTCATGCGGCTCCCCGCATTACGGCCGATTTCTACTGTGCCGCATCGTCGTCCGGGAGGTGCGATTCCGGATCCAGGGTCGGCACCCTGGTGGCTCGCATCGACAGGAACGTATCGAGCAGCGCGAGTCTGTCGACGGTCAGACCGGTTGTCATGGACGACAGTTCGTCCAGCAGAATCTCCGCTCCTGACGCCACCTCGATCCCGGGCGATCCCGGGTCGACCCGACGCCACGGCAGGGCGATCGACCACGAGGGGTCGCCGCAGGCCCACGCCCACAGGACGGCACGGACCACCGTGTGCATGGTGGTGTACACCCGGAAATGCTCCGCCTCGGATCCCGCTCGGTGTTCGAGTTCGTAGACCCACTCGTAGCGGCGCGCCCCGATGTAGTTGTCGTCGTCGCGCGCCACGACCAGAAAGGGGTCGTCCGGGTCGGTTCCCGCGACCACGAGGTCTTCCAGCAGCGGGGCGGTGAGGTATGGCAGCGTCCGCCCGTCACCGACGGTGACCAGGACCTCGACGTGGCCGCGTGGGTCGTAGAGATGCCCGGTCTGCACGTCGAGAACCGCCAGGTCGCGATCCTTGGTCAGCTCGAGCACGGTGTGCAGATGCCGGTTGCGGCCGGGCCCGGTGGCGCGCAGGACCGCTCCGCGGGAGTCCGCAATGGTGACGACCAGATCATCGGCACTGCTGCGGCCGTTGGCCTCGGCCACGAACTCACCTACGTCGGGCGAGATGGCACCACTGTAGGGATGAGCCCACATCTGCCGGTACCGCTCGAGTGCGTCGAGGGCGGTATCGACATCAGCGGCCGGGGCTACCCCGAAATCGCAACTCACCCAATCGAGTTAACCCGATGACAATAGGGTTCCCCAGGATTGGGGACTAGTGCGCAGTCGCTATCAGGTGAATGCGTAGTGCACGAATTCACCGGCCGACTCGAAACCGATGGCCCGATAGATCTTGTTCGGGGTGGGGTTGTCGATATCGGCGAACAGGCAGACGTCGACGCCCTCGGTGCGCAGCGTGTGCGCCACATGAGCAGTCAGAATGCCGGCGTAACCGTGGCCACGATCGGCGGGCGGCGTGTAGACGGGACCGATGCGGGACCAGCCGTACACGGGCGCCTGATGGGCCGCCAACGAGACCGGCCTGCCCTCGTGTTCCCACAGCCACCACCGCCCCGCCGCAATCCGCTTGCCCACGAGCGTGGCGGTCCACCCCTGTGGGCCCATGCCCGACTCGACCCGCATCGCCTCCGACCAAGCGAGGCACAGATCGATGTCGGATTCGACCGCGCGGCGCGGCGAACCGGCAGCCTCGGGGAACCGGAGTGTGCGGAGCCGATACAGACGCATGGTGTAAGCATGCCGATACCCGCCGCCGCGCATCGCACTCCAGCGGTCGCCGAACCGGGTGGCGGTCTCGATGGCCCCCTCCACTCCGCCTGCGTCGGGAGCGATCTCGGCAAGCGCCTCGGCGACGGCGTCCACGCAGCTGTCGGCGAGCTCACCGAGGTACAGGTCGCGACCCGCGCTGCGCATCGCCACACCGAGCACTGTGCCGTCCTCGGCGCGCGCCGAGAGGAAACGCGACGGCTCGTTCGAGCCGTCGAGGCCACCGGCGGAGTTGGCGGTACCGGTGGTGATCACTGTGTGCCGCAAGGGGTCACGGCGCAGGAACGTCTCGGTCCGCGATCGGAACTCCGCGGGGTCCGTGGTGATCTCGATCCGCATCGGATCAGGCTAGAGCCCCGAATGCGCTGTGCGCTCGTAATTCTCGCGAGCGCACAAAATACACATACCGAAGTGTCAGTGTTTCAGCCGGTTTCGCCCACTCGCGCACCTTCGGCGCGGAGCTTGAGCAGGACCAGACCCGCTGTGCACGCCAGAATCAGTCCGGCAACCGTGATTTCGACATGTAAGCCGGCAATGCCGAGGACGGCCCCGACGATTCCGCCGACGAAAATCAGCCAGCCCGATATCCGCGACAGAATCGTGGACAGGGTGTGCACTGGCTGGTTCGACACCATATGCTGCGCCGTTGCCGGGGCCGCTGGTTCAGCGGCTGCGGACGAGGCATGCAGCGGAGTTGTCGAGTAAGCTCCCATCATCTACTCCTCGATGACGCCGATCAGAGTGTTGCTGTCGCGCAAAATCGCACCGCGCGTCTCTCATCTGGATACAGGCGTCTCACGCGTAACTTTGATCACACGCTAGGCCACGGAACGTGGTTCATTCGCGACACGTGCCCGCGACACGCAATGTAGATCAATTCGATATCTGAATTACGGATGTTTATGATGCGCATGTTCGGCGCATCACCAGCGAATTTCTCACCTGTGGCCGGGCCGCCCGGCCTCGATTAGTGTGAGCCCGACTCGATACGCACGAGGAGTGTCACCGATGGAGAGCAGCAGGACCAAGATCGCCGGTCCGGCGATCGCCGCGGGCGCGGTCTCCCTCGGACTCGTCCTGATCGGCGCCTGCGGTGTCGGCAAACACGACACCTATGTCGCACCACCGCCGATCAAGTCTGCCGCCGACGCCGCACCGATGCGGGAAGGCTCCAGCGTGACGGTGCCGAAGGTCTTCATTCCGCCCTCGCCCACCTGGAAGGTCGCCCCCAACGCACCGCGTAGGGATGTGGCCTTCACCGTGCCGCCGACGGCGGCGCCGGGGGAATCGACCACCCGGCCGTCCGGGACGACGACGTTGCGGGCCGACACCAGTCCGCTGCCGCCACCACCGCCGGTCGTCGCTACCGAGGCCCCCGAACCGGTGACCACGCCGCCACCGACTACGCCGTCCGTCGAACCGACGCCGCCGCTGGCCACGACACCGGCCGCCGAGCCATCCGGCGGCGGCGAGTAATCCGATCCCCCGCGACGGTGCGTGAGCTCACAACCCACGCACCGCCATCCGGTTTTAGAGCTCGGCCAGGTCGTAGTCGCCGACTCCCGCGGTCAGCACCCGCAGGTGCTCGAAACCGCCGCCGAGCGTGCGCTCGATGGCGGTGAGCCGGGCCACGTAGTGGCCGACAGGGTATTCCGCGGTGACACCGATGCCGCCGTGCATCTGGATCGCTTCCTGACCGACGTGCCGGGCGGCCCGACCGACCTGCAACCGGGCCCGCGACGCGACCACCGGGTCGTTGCCGCCGTCCGCCAGCGATGCCGTCGCGTAGAGACTCATGCTGCGCGCGAGCTCGAGCGAGACGTACATGTTCGCCGCCCGTTGGGTCAGGGTCTGGAACTTCGACAGCGTGACACCGAACTGCTTACGCGTACGCAGATATTCGGCGGTCAGCCGCAGTGCCTCCGCCATCGCGCCGACGGACTCCGCACACAGCCCGGCCTGGGCGTGCACGGTGGTCGACTCGATCGCCGACGCGGCGTCGAGGTTGTCACCGAGCAATTCCGCGGGCGCCTTGTCGAACTCGATCTGTGCGCCACGCTGGCCGTCCACCGTCCGGTAGGACTTGCGCACCACGCCGGCGGCGTCGAGACCGACCAGGAACAGACCAACACCGCCACCGGGCAGCACCGCACTCACCACGAGCTCATCGGCGCAGTCGCCGTGCGGCACCGGGTTTTTGATGCCGGTCAGCACGTAGGAATCGCCCTGCGCCGTCGCAGTCGTGCCCAGTTCGGCGGACGGCCAGCGCACCCCGGGCTCGGCATGTGCGAAGGCGAGCAGCTTGTTGCCTTCGACCACCTCGGGCAGGATCCGCTGCCGTTGCTCAGCACT
Source organism: Nocardia sp. CWNU-33 (assembly GCF_046764895.1). Classification (NCBI taxonomy): domain Bacteria; kingdom Bacillati; phylum Actinomycetota; class Actinomycetes; order Mycobacteriales; family Nocardiaceae; genus Nocardia; species Nocardia sp. CWNU-33. The sequence continues at coordinate 252,852 of NZ_JBKOQN010000008.1, forward strand.
GCCGACCCTGGCGATCAAGCCACCCGGCACCAGCACCGCGTCCAGAATCGGCTCCGGTGCGAGCCTACGGCCGACCTCCTCCAGCACGAGGTTGGTCTCCACCGGTCCGGCACCGACGCCGCCGTCCTCCTCGGTGAAGCTCAGGCCGAGCACGCCGAGTTCGGCAAGCTGACGCCAGACATCGCGGCTCCAGCCGAGTTCGGTGTCGGTAATCTTCAGCCGGGATTCGGGATCGTAGTTGCGGGCCAGCAGATCGCGGACGGTGTCGCGCAGCATGACCTGTTCATCGGTGAGTTCGAAATCCATGGTGTCGCCTCACAATCCGAGGATCGTGGAGGCGATGATGGTGCGCTGCACCTCGCTCGAACCTCCGTAGATGGTTGTCTTGCGGTAGTTCAGATAGCCGGGGCCGCTACGCTGCGCCCAGCCGGGCGAGGCGATGTCGTCGGCGTCGACCGGCACCGCGTCCTGGCCCGCGATATCGAGCAGCAATTCGGTGGCGGCCTGCTGCAGCTCGGAGCCGCGCAGCTTCAGCACCGACGAGGCCGGATTCGGCTTGCCCTCGACAGAGTTGGAGACCACGCGCAGCTGGGTGATCTCCAACGCGAGCAGTTCGTTCTCCAGCTCAGCGATCCGCGCCGCGAAGACCGGGTCCTCCAGCAGCGTGCCCGAGCCCGACTTGGTCTGGCGCGCATAGTCTTTCGCCACACCGATCTTGACCTTGGTGCGGCCGACGCCGGTGATACCGGTGCGCTCGTTGCCGAGCAGGAACTTGGCGTAGGTCCAGCCCATGTTCTCCTCGCCGACCAGCTGATCGGCGGGCACCCGGACGTTCTCGAAGAAGACCTCGTTCACCTCGTAGCCGCCGTCGATGAGCTTGATCGGGCGGATGGTGACACCGGGGCTCTTCACGTCGAACAGCAGGAAGGAAATGCCCGCCTGCTTCTTCGGTGCGTTCGGATCGGTGCGCACGAGGCAGAAGATCCAGTCCGCGTACTGCGCGAGCGTGGTCCAGATCTTCTGGCCGTTGACGATGTAGGAATCGCCGTCGCGCACCGCGGTGGTGCGCAGCGAGGCCAGGTCCGAACCCGCGTCGGGCTCAGAGAAGCCCTGGCACCACCAGATGTCCAGTGCCGCGGTCGCAGGCAGGAAGCGCTGCTTGACCTCCTGTGATCCGAACTGCGCGATCACCGGGCCGACCATCTGGGCATTGAACGTCAGCGGCTCCGGCACCGAGGCCAGCTGCAATTCGTCCTGCCAGATGTGGCGCTGCATCGGCGTCCAGTCCTTGCCGCCCCACTCCACCGGCCAGTTCGGCACGGCCAGACCATGGTCGTTGAGGATTTTGTGCGCTGTGACGATGTCGTCGCGGGACAGTTCGTGGCCGTATTTCACGCGCTCACGGATGTCTTCGGGAATCTCGGTCCGGTAGAACTTTCGCAGCTCATCGCGAAAGACCAGCTCGTCGGGGGACAGACTGATTTTCATACACATCTCCCGGTGTGTCTCGTACGTCCGAGTCAAACCTACCCTCCGGTAATCTCTCATTGCCGACTGGGTCACAGCGGGAGGACACGCATTCGCCCGGACACCGTGACCGGCTAGCTCGGCGGCGGAAACAACGAGCTGGTACGTTGCTGGGCGTGGGTAGGGGAACCCTGGGGATCGGTATCTAGGAGTAACGAGTGAACGGCAGACCCATCGCACGCGCGGCCGCGGCAATGACCTCCCTCGGTATCGGTGCGGTGCTGGCACTCACCGGGACCGCAGCGGCCGAACCGGTCGCGCCCTCGCCGGTCGACATCGGCCTCGCCCAGCTCACCGACACCGCGGGAACCGACACGGCCACGCAGGCGGGCGTCGCCGCCCTGCAGCAGTACACCAAGCTCGTCGATGTAGCCGAATTGCGGCACGTCGCAGGCACGTTCATTCCATTCGCGTACGCGGCGCCGACCTTCGGCTGTGGCAGCAACGGCCCCATCACCACCATCATCGCCGCGGCCACCGCCAACGGGCCCACCTCGAACGAGGGCGCAAACCCCAGCCCGGGCACCCTGCGGTTCAGCGCAACGCCCGCGCACTCGGGTTCGCCACTGGCCTCCGGACTGACAGTGGCCTGGATCAACATCAATACCGGCGCCAGCGGTCTCGACATGCTCGACGACCGGACCGAATACGGCCTGCCGAGCCTGTCGAAGAACGTGGCGAGCGGATCGGGCACTGTCCTGGCCTCGATGTGGGGCATCATCGATTACCCGTTCGCGCACTGCGTGATGACCCCGACGGTCGGGCTGTTCACTGTCCCCAACGCCCCGGCGCCCGCTCCGGCCGCGCCCGCCGTCCCGGGCGAAACGCCGTCGCAGCCGGGCGCGGCGCAACCTGCCCCCGCCAACTCCCAGCTCCCCACCGCGGCGCCCGCACCGGCTTGATCGAGCCCGGCGGCGCGGTCGATCAGCGAACCGCCTGACTCCGATCTCGTTGCCCGCGTAGAAATTCGGGTGCGATCGTGCGGTGATCGCACCCGAGTTCATTGCCCTCAGCGCAGCTTCGCGAAGAAGGTCCTGACGTCGGCGGCATGCATGTCCGGAAGTTCCATCGGGATGAAATGGTTGCCGGTGTTGCCTTCCGGCCAGTGCGCAATGATGTTGTCGCGCTCGGCAAGTCGCCGCATGAGCGCGGAGCCGCCGCCGTAGACGCCGGTGGGGACCAGCTGCTGACCGGTGGGCCAGGTGAATGCGCCGTTGCCGTCGAGACCGTTGTACATCGGCCAGGACGACGTGCCCGCAGTGTTGGTGAACCAGTACAGGCTGATGTTGGTCAGTAGATGGTCGCGGTCCATCACGTCTTCGGCCCGGTCTGCCAGCGGGGTGAATTCGTCGAACTTCTGCATGAGCCAGGCGAGCAGGCCGACCGGGGAATCGGTCCAGGCGTGCGCGAACGTCTGTGGGGCCGCGCGCAAGAGGACATGGTGGTCGATACCGCCGGACATCCACTGCTGCATCTGATCCCACTCGGCGCGTTCGTCGATGGACATGGTCGGCACGTCGGCCTCGGTCGGCAGCCCGATGCCGCCGTCGATGTGCACCCCGACCACACGACGGGGCGCGTCGATCGCCATTTCGGGCGCGACATAGGCGCCGAGGTCACCGCCCTGCGTGCCATAGCACTGGTAACCGAGGCGGTCCATCAGCGTCACCCACATCTCGGCGACCCGGCGCACCGTCATTCCCGTCTCGCGCGGCGCTTCGGAGAAGGCGAAACCAGGGACCGAGGGGATCACGACGTGGAACGCTTGCGCAGGATCGAGGTCGTGTGCGCGCGGATCGGTCAGCAGCCCAATAGTTTTCGTGAACTCCACGAACGAATTCGGCCAGCCGTGGGTGAGGATCAGCGGGAGCGCCCCCGGTTCGGGCGAGCGCACGTGCAGGAAATGCACGTCGAGGCCATCGATTTCGGTGACAAACTGCGGAAACTCGTTCAGCGCCGCTTCCTGTGCCCGCCAGTCGAAGCCGGTGCGCCAGTATTCGGCCAGTTCCTTCAGGTAGTCGACAGGGACTCCGCGCTCCCGGCCCACGCCGGGCAGCTGGGCCGACCAGCGGGTGCGCGTAAGCCGTTCGATCAGGTCGTCGACATCCGCCTGCGGGATGTCGATGCGGAAGGGGCGAATGGCGGTGCGGTCGATGTCCATCAAGATGGCTCCTTACGGGTCGGTCGTTCGGTTCGTGATCAACGGTAGGACCCATCTAGGACAATCTGTGTCCTAGCTATCTGGAATCCTGAAAACCATGAACGACACCCCCGCTCGCATGCTGCGGCTGCTCTCGCTGCTGCAGACTCCTCGCGAATGGCCGGGCAGCGAATTGGCCGACCGCCTCGGCGTCACCGATCGCACCGTACGCCGCGATATCGAACGGTTGCGCGACCTCGGCTACCCGGTCGAAGCGACGATGGGCGCGCTGGGCGGCTACCGGCTGGTCGCAGGCACCGCAATGCCGCCGCTGCTGGTAGACGACGACGAAGCGGTCGCCATCACGGTCGGACTGCGCGCCGCCGCCGGATACGCCGTCGCGGGCATCGAGGAGGCGTCGGTGCGCGCGCTGGCCAAAGTGGAGCAGGTGCTCCCCGCGAAATTGCGCAGGCGAGTTCGGGTCCTCGGCGCCGCGATGACACTGCCGAACGATGACGGCCCCTCGGTCGACCCGGACGTGCTGACGACACTGGCCTCGGCCGTAACCAACAGGGAGCGAGTGCGCTTCGCCTACCGCAGCGGCGCAGGCTCCGAAACCCGTCGCCATGTGGAACCGGCCGGGCTCGTCGCCGCCCGCCGACGCTGGTACCTCGTCGCTCACGACATGGAACGTGACGATTGGCGCGTCTTCCGCCTCGACCGGATCGAACGCCCCCAGGCCACCGGCGCGCGCTACGCCCCGCGCGAACTTCCCGCCGCCGATCCCGCCGCATATGTGGCCGGGCGCCGAACCGATTGGGGCACACCCATTTACCGCGTCAGCGTGACAATCCACGCGCCGGTCGGAAAGGTCGCAGGCCGACTGGGCGATACCCCGGGCGACCTGGCCGCCATCGATCGCGACTGCTGCCGGCTCGAGGCCACCCGCGACGACTCGCCGGAGTGGTTGGCACACCGCCTGATCGGACTCGGCGTCGACTTCCAGGTGCACGAGCCACCCGCATTGGTCGCGCACCTGCGAACTATCTGCACTCGCATCACCACAGCCATCACGGCGTGATCGTGGACCCGGCTAGGCGGTCGTCGTCATCCGACACCCGCTGCTGGTCTCGCGCCGGTGGTCGGCCTCGTCGCTTCGTGGCCATGTGACGGTTCGGCTCGCGCAATTGTGTGATCGCGACGTGCAAATTGCCGTGCTCATCCACCGAGGCGGGGTGTCGTCGCCGAGCCGGGCGGCGAGTTCCCGGTAGCCGGCGTCCACACTCTCGGCGACCAGGTCGGCGGACGGGTGTGCGGATTTCGTCGCGGATCGGTCGCAACAGGCGCGATAGGTCGGCAATCCCGGGTGGGACTTCTGCTTGGTCCGAATCCTTTCCCGGGCGGGGACGCTCTTATGGGGCGGTCCGATTCAAGCCAAGAGGCATTGGATCAGGACGACACGGCCGACGACGCCGATCACCAAACCCGGTTGGCATACCAGTGATCCAGCTGCACCCAGCGCACGACAGTCCTCGATCCCGGTCCATCCACAACCACAAGGAGCCCACATGTCCGTTCTCCACCTGCCGCAACCAACCCCAGCGACGCCCGTGAGAGGGCCGTTGCCCGGCCGTCGATGGTCCGGCTCGCGACGCCGGACGCCCGCCCTGGCAGTCATGGCGGCACTGGCCACCAGCATGCTGTCGATCGCACCCAGCGCCGCAAACGCCGACACCACGGCCGGTCAGCCCGTCCCCGCCACCGACATCGCATCGACAACAGCTGACGACGTCGGTCAGTCACCGTCGTTGACAGCACCCACCCATGTCGTCACCGTCGCGGGGCTGGCGATCGCCTACCGCAGCTTCGGACACGGACCAACCCTGCTATTGACCCCGTGCCTCGGATTCAGCATGGACGACTGGGACCCGGCACTGCTCGACCGCCTGGCCACGACCAACCGCGTCGTCATCTTCGACTCCGACGGCGTGGGACGGACCCCGGCCAGCTCCTCGGCCATCTTGACCGTCCCACAACTCTCCGATCAGGTTGCCGGCCTGATCCGAGCTCTCCACCTGAACCGCCCCACCGTCGTGGGCTACTCCCTCGGAGGATTCGTCGCGCAACGTATGGCCGTGGACCACCCCGATGCCGTTGGCGCCCTGATCCTGATGGGTACCGGCCCCGGCGGATCACAGCAGGTGCTGCCCGATCTGCCCAGTCTGGTCCGGGGTGGGCCGGCGTTCGACCCGCTTGTGCCTGCCGACCAGGTCATTCCGCTGTACTTCAGCGGCCACCCCGACGCTCTAGGTGCGTGGCGTCAACGAACAGCTCTGCGGCCCAACAGGGTCGGGATGAACCTGACCGGCCTCAACCGTCAACGCGCCGCAATGACCGACTGGCTCATCAACCCCACCACCAACGTCGTCAGCAGCCTGCCCACCCTGCAGCTGCCCACCCTCATCCTGGGCGCCGAAAACGACGAACAAGAACCCGCTGCCAACTCCACCGTGCTACACCACTACATCAACGGTTCGGAATTGCTGATCTACCCCGGGCTCGGTCACGCGTTCCCCTTCGAAGCACCAGAGCGCGTTGCTGAAGACATCGCCCGGTTCACTCGGTAGCAGCCCGAACAGTGGGCTGAATTCTGCCGGGGTGACCTGGTGATCTGCCCCTGCATTCCCGCGAATGCGAGTGCAGGCGTTCACTTTTCGGGTGCCCGCCGTCCTGCGAAGCCGCAACTCATTCGAGTGTCTCGGAACGCAGCACGCGCTCGAGCGGTTCTGCGAGGTCGACGGGCATCGGGAAGACGACCGTGGAGCGGCCTTCGGCTCCCAGCTCCCCGAGCGCCTGCAGGTAGCGTAGTTGGAGGCCGGCCGGGTCGCGGCCGGCAGTTGCGCTGCATCGCAGGTGTTTTCGGCGGCCTCGACCTCGCCGCTGGAGTGGATGACGCGGGCAGGCTGTCCTACCGGGCCATTAGCGTTCGACAACCGAGGCCGGTTGCGACCCGTTGTCGGATACGAAACGCTATGGCCGCCTGATCATTCGGTTGCCAGCGCGCGATGCTCGAAGCGGCGCCATCGCGAAATCGGCAGGGCGCCGAATCGTTCTTCCGCCATTGCCTTGGCCACCGCCACTTGCAGTTCCAGCACGAATCTACGTCGACCGGACGGCGCGAGCGAGCGCACGGCGGTCCAGGTGTCTCGGATAGCCGCAGCACTGATGCCCTGCGGCGGAGGCGATTCGGCGCTTGTGGTCATGACGACACCGGCACCGGCGCAGACTCCCGAACCCGCGTCGGGCGCAGCGCCAACGCGACGACGCCCGCGGCGAGAGCGGCGGAGATGCCGAGCAGGAAGGCTCGGTGCGAGGCGTTCAGCGCGGCCTGCAAGGTGGTCGGCGAGCCGATGATGGCGATCAGAATGGCCGTGCCGAGCACTGCGCCGAACTGACGGAAGGCGGCGCCGACCGCGCTGGCGGAGCCGTAGCGGTCGGCCGGGACATTGGCTACCGAGGCGGCGCCGAGGGCCGGGAAAGCCAGCCCGATACCGATGCCGACCAGCGACTGGCCGGGGAGCCAGGTGCCGAGGAAGTCGGGCTCGGCGCCGCTGCCGCGGAGGACGAGTAGGCCGATGGCATAGACGATGGTGCCGGGGACGATCACCGCTCGGTGGCCGAAACGGTCCGCGATGCGGCCCGCGGGGATGGCGACGACGGTGGTCAGCAATGGGCCGGGCAGTACGGCCAAACCCGCCTTCAGAATGCTGTATTGCCATACGCCGGTAAGGAAAAGGATGTTGCCGAGGATCATCGAGAAGAAGGCGAGTGCGAACAACAAGGTGCCGACGTTTCCGACCGCGAAGCTCGGGATCCGCATCAGCGCCGGGTCGACCACCGGTTGCGGGTGAACCAGGCACCGGCGCACCAGCCAGCCGATCAGCACCGCCGCGACGACGAAGCAGGCCACCGTGTCGAGGCTGCCCCAACCCCAGCTGTCGCCCTGGATGATCGCCAGCGCGAGCAGGCCGAGTCCGGCCGCGGACAGCACCGCGCCGAGCAGGTCGGGCAGGCCGGTCGCGTTGTCGTCCTTGCTTTCGCGAAGCGCGGATCGCCCCGCGGCCAGGATCAGCAGCCCGACCGGAATGTTGATCAGGAAGATCCAGCGCCAGTCCGCGATCTCGATGAGCAGACCACCCAGCGGCGGTCCGGCCCCCGCGGCGAGCGCCGCCGCCGCGCCCCAGATCCCGACGGCCGCGGCTCGTCGCTCCGAAGGGAACTCGGGTAACAGCAACGCCAACGAGACCGGCGCGATGACGGCCGCACCCACGCCCTGCAGCGAGCGGGCGCCGACGAGCAGCTGCCAGTTCGGCGCCAACGCACAGGCGATCGAGGTGATCACAAAAAGGCCTATCCCCCAGAGCAGCACACGCTTGTGTCCGAGCCGATCGGCGAGCCCACCCGCGGGAACGAGCAACGCGGCCATGGCGATGAAGTACGCGTCCAGCACCCAGCTCAACTGCGCGCGGCTGGCCTCGGGGAAGGAGGCCGCTATGTCGGGGAAGCTCACGTTGACGATCGAGGTGTCGAGGAAGGCGAGGAACGCGCTCCCGCAGATGGCCACTAGCGCCAGCGCGCGTCTTTGGAACATGCGTAGACGCTAAGCGCCGTCGTTGCATTTTGCAACGGCTAGGCTGGGGGTGATGAAACACGACGATCTGCTGGCAAGTAATTGCGCGATCGAACGCTCCGGAGCCGTCCTTGGTGAGCGCTGGGTGATCGCGATCCTGCGCGCAGCCTATTTCCGGGCCCGCACCTTCGAGGACTATCAGCGCAAAACCGGTATCGCACGAAACATCCTGACCGAACGGCTCAATCGCCTGGTCGCCTTCGGCATCATGGAACGCCGCGAGTACGCCTCCGGCCCGCATCGCGCCCTGCACGAATACCGCCTCACCACAGCCGGAATGGAGCTCTATCCGGTCATCGCTGCCATCCTCGCCTGGGGCGAGAAGCACACGGGCCTGATCAACGGCGCCCCCACCGAACTGGTGCACGGCACCTGCGGCAAAGTGACGCACGCCAAAGTGGTGTGCGAGTGCTGCGGTGACGAGCTACACCCACACGACATCGAGGTCCGTCCCGGCCCCGGCGCGAGCAGCCCCGCGCCACCGTGGACACCGATCGGCTGACCTTGCCGCTGCGGCGAGTGCTGTCGTGCGGCTAGCGCGAGAGCCGAATGCGCAGGATCGCGCCGCCCTCGGTACCGGCAAGCAGTTCGTCGAGGTGACCGGGCACGGCCGCGACCGAGGTCATCGGCTGGTCGGTGAGCACGGCGCAGGCGGCGTTCGTGTCCGGGTCGATACGGACCAGTTGGCCGGAGATGGTGGTGACGTACAGGATGCCGTCCCGGTCGACCAGGTCGTCGGCGAAGTCGGGAATGCCAGGCAGCGTCGAGGAAAGGTCGGCGACGACGGATCGGTCGGACGGATCGTCGATGGACATGCGCAGCACACGACCGAGTGGATTGCCGTTCGACGTCAGATAGAGCGAGCGATCACGAACGACGATGCCGTTGGCAGTGGCCGTGGTGGCCCGCGCGGTCCACTCGGTATCGACGACGCCGTCCCTGCCGATGCGGATCACACCGGACGTCGCGGCCACATAGAGATTGCCCGCCTGATCGAAGGCAGCGCCGTTGGGCATGGTGAAACCGGAAACGAACGTCTCGGGCTTCGGGTCGGCAGCGGTGGGGTCGAAGCGGACGACACCGCCCGGTCGCAACACGCTGGTGGGTGAATCGCCGTAGACGACGTAGAGCAGTCCGTCGGGACCAAGACGCACCGCACCCGGATACTCGACGGGAACTCGCCCGGTCAGCGCGCCCGAGCTGTTGTAGCGCTGGACTTCATTGCGGTAGAGGCGCGATACCCACAGATTGCCCTGCGCGTCATAGCCCACGTTCTCCGACCAGTCGAGGATCGGAACACCTGCGGGCACCGCGGTCGCGGCCTGCGCGGGGGCGCACGCGGCGATCGGCTCGGCGGCGGCAGTGGACGGGGTTGCGACCCCACCGCAGGCAACGGCAACCAGTGCGGCGATCGGCCAGCAACGATGAATTCTACGCACCTGGCACCTCGGCTCTCGATACGAACACTGATCGTCCAGCAGTCTAGACACCGCACGGATTCGGTCATGAAGTCGACTGATTCGCACAGAATTTGGCACTATCTATGGATGCCCTTTTTCGTCGGCGCTCGTGGCCGTATGCACTATCGGCGGTGGCCGTTAGACAATGACGGCGACAGAGCCGGTGTGATCGTATTACTGCCCGGTATCGGACAGCACAGCGGGCACTATCACCGCTTTGCGCGGACGGCGCGCGCCGCCGGGATCGAGGCATGGGCACTGGACACCTCGGGCTACGGGCTGAGCGAAGGTGACCCGAACAACCCAGGCACCCTGGCCGAGCTGGTGGCGGACGCGACCATGCTGATCGAGCTGGTGCAGGCCGAGCTACCCCGCACGCCACTGGTCCTGATGGGTCACTCGCTCGGGGCCGTCACGGCGCTCGGCGCACTGGGCGCGGCGGTGCCCGACCAGGCATCGGCAACCGACGACCTGAACGCGGTGGAGGCGGATTACCCGCGAACTCCGAGCCTGCCGCCGAGCGCACTGGGCGGGCTGGTGTTGTCCGGGGTGCCGAAGCGGGCACTCGGCGGCGGCGCACCCGGTGCGCCGGGATCGCCGTTGCCCGGTTCCCTTCCGGTGCTGGCAGTGCACGGTGTCGAGGATCGACGCGCACCGATCGATGCGATGAGGGTCTGGACTCGACGCCACGAATCGGTAGATTTACGCGAGTACGCCGACGCCGGGCACGATCTGCTGCACGAACCGGTGCATGCGCGGGTCGCTGCCGACATCGCGGAATGGGTGCAGGGTGTCGTCGCGGGGTTGGCACGACACCGATGAGCTGAACGCAGCACAATGAGGAAGGGGGACGGCGAGATGCAATCGAAAGTGACAGCCCTCGACACCGCGGTCGATGAGGGTGAACTGTGGATCGACGGACTGTTGGTCGCCGAAGGCGCGCCGGAACGGTGCGCCCTGCGCTACGAACAGCTCGCCGATCAGGTCGAAGCGCAGATCCGGGTGCTCGCCGCAGCGACCTCACTCCCCGGGTTCGGCGGATTCGGCTCCGGTGACACACTGCGCCGCGGCTTCGAGACCAAGGCCGACGGCGCGGTGACCCGGTTGCAGCACTATGCCGACGCCGCAAGGGAACTCGCGCGCACCTTCCGCGCGGCCGGTGCGGCGTACACGCAAGCCGACGACGGGCTCGCGGTCGCGGTCGACCAGACCGAAGTGGCGGGGGTCGTCCATGCGTAAGTTGCCGCGCACCACCGAGCACGGAGCCCACCGCACCGATCCCGACTACGCACCGAACGTCGAAATCTTCGACAACCTGACGCATCAGGACATCCACGCAGGCGTCCAGCTGCTCGACCCCGCGGCACTGTCCGCGGGCAAGCAGGCGTGGCAGGGTTCCGCGACCGGACTTGCCGATGCGGTCGAGCAGGCGCACAACGAAATTCGCGCCGCCATCGCCGACGGCTGGCGCGGGAGCGCCGCGCAACAGGCCACCGATGCCGTGCACCAGTTCGAACAGTCCGGGCAGCAGCTCGCCGATGTAATGTCGACGGTGGCGCAGCGGCTCGGTCAGGCGGGCGACGCCGCGGAGGCCCTGCGCGCCGCGGTCGTCGAACCCTCCAGTGCCACACCGGATCTCGCGGCCGCTCTACTCGATCCGGCACAGGCCACCAGCAATACCGCCACCCAAAAGGCCACCGAGCACTCGCGCCGAGATGTGGTGCAGGCGATGGACAGCATCTACACGAATGCCTTCATCCCCAGCGGATCCGGAATACCGGCCTTCCCTGATGACACGACAGGCGCCGCACCCCAGGAGCCCGGCAGCACATCGACACCGCAGCAGGCGATGCCCGCATCTGCTGCCGACAGCACCATGGGAATGCTTACCGCACAGCAGATCTCGACGCCCGCTCCCCTGGCTGGAACTCCGGAGTCGACGGCGGCCGAAGAGACCGCACCGGCGGCAGCCTCCGAGACGACCCCCGCCGCGGTTTCCCCTGCGGCCGGTTCGCTCGGTAGCACCGCCGCTGCCACCGGCGGCCTCGACACGACACCTGCCGCGCCACGGGTTGTCGCCGCCGCAGCGGAGCAACCAGCGTCGGGGCCTGCGGCGATCACCCCGGACCGAGCTCCTCGAACAGCTTCCGGCACACCGGTTGTCGCCGCCGCGACCGTGGCGCCGTCGACCGTGCCCGGCTCCGGCGGCAACGCCACGGCCGCCGACGAGGAACGCAAGCGTGAGGAACGCCGCAAGGACTCCAACAGCGATGCGGTCAGCGGGATGGGCGCGGGCGCGATGGGCGGCATGATGGGCGGCGCGCTCGCCGCGGCCGACACTCCCAGGCAATCCGCAAGCTCGCCGCAGCGGGCCGCGCAATCCGACTACGAGGACGACGACGATCTGCACTTCGTCGACGACGAGCTCACCTTCCTCGAACCTGCCGACGAGGCAGGCGAATTGATCGGTGCGATGGATCCGACGACACCGCCGGTGCTCGGCGAGTGGAGCGAGTACGAGTGAGCTGGACGCTCACGCCCGACCAGTTCGCGCTGGCTTGGGCGCGCACCGACGGCGATCGGATTCCCTATCCTCTCGCTGTCCGACTCTCGGCCCGCGACACCACCGAGCGGGCGGCGCAACTGCCCGCACTGAACCGGTGGTGCGACCGCACGCTCGACGCCGACCTGGAGGCGGCGTTGCGGCTGCTGGCCCGACCCACGGTGCGCGTCGAAGTATTCGGGCAGCGCGACGATACGAATTCCGAAGCCGCCACGATCCGGCCCGTCCGGGTGCTCGGCGTGTCCACCGGTGAGATCGCGGTCGTCGCCGCGCAGCGCGCCGCCGCGACACCGGACCGCGGTGGTGACATCCGGCTGTTCGTCGGTGCTGCGAAAAACCTTTCCGCCAGGGTGGTTTCGATGCTGCCGGAGAACACCCCCGGCGCGATTTCCCGGATGACCGCGCCACAGACCCGGGTCAAAGAGGACAGCCGCGACCTGGTGACCGTGCCGGTCGCCGGTCCATCGACGCCGTCGCGTATGCGGCGGCTGCTCAACCGGCCCCGCGACGGCATCGGCCAGATCGTGGTCTCGCTGCGCCGAGCCGACGACGAACTGCGCCCGTTCGGCGTGCTGTGCTGGATCGATGTGGTCGGCGACGGCCGATACGCCGTGCGCACGGGCGCGGATGTCGACATCGTGCCGGTGACCGCGGAAGTGTTCACCGCACAATTGAGCCCGATGGTCACCGCAGCCGAACGCCGGATCGCCTACGCCGAACGCTGGTGAGCTTCGTTACGGTGGGCACGTGCCACTCTACGAATTCGAAGGCAAACGACCCCAAGTCGATCCGACCGCGTTCATCGCGCCCAATGCGACGCTGATCGGTGACGTACGGGTCGAGGCAGGCGCCTCCATCTGGTACGGCGCGGTACTGCGCGCGGATTTGGCCCCGATCATCATCCGGGAACGCGCCAACGTCCAGGACAACGCCGTGCTGCACGTACCGCCGGACGTGCCGATGGAGATCGGCCCCGGCGCGACGATCGCACACAGCGTGGTGTTCCACGGCGCGTCGGTCGGTGCGGAAGCCATTGTCGGCAACAGCAGCACCGTCCTCGACATGGCCGAGATCGGTGCGGGAACGATGATCGCCGCACACTCCTTGGTGCCCGCGCACGCGAAGATCCCGGAGGGCGTCCTTGCCGCAGGCGCACCCGCCCAGGTCAAGAAGCCGATCGCGGGCACCTCGGCCGAGGGCTGGGTCAAGCTCAACCCTGGCTTCTACGCGGACCTGGCCCAGCGTCACCGCAAGGGCATCACCGAGGTCTGACCGGCGCACGCACGCCGCTCAGGACAGCAGTGCCGTGACTTCCTCGTCTTGGAGCTGGTGGAAGTCACGGTAGGCGGTGCCGACCCCGCCGAGTGTGCGCGGCACCAGCGGACAGATCACCTCGTCGGCCTCCGCATCGACGCGATGCAGCGCCTCCGCCGAGGACACCGGCACGGCAACCACGATCCGCTCGGGCTGTTCTAGCCGCACGATGCGGCAGGCGACCACGACGGTGGCTCCGGTCGCCATGCCGTCGTCCACGATCACGACCGTGCGCCCGCCCATCGCGATCGGCTCGGTGTCACCGCGCAGCACCAGGCGGCGGCGTTCGAGTTCGACGCGCTCGAAGTCCTCGATCTCGGCGAGCTGCTGCGACGTGATCCCCGTGTGGTCCAAGACATCCTGGTTGAGCACCCGAACCCCGCCCGCACCGATGGCGCCCATCGCCAGCTCCGGCTGCCACGGCACACCGAGCTTGCGAACCAACAGAATATCGAGATCGCCGCCGATCACATCCCGCACCGCGGCGGCCACCGGAACACCGCCCCGGGGCAGCCCGAGCACCAGCGGGTCCGACGCACGCAGGTGCGCCAACTCAGCACCCAGCGCACGACCGGCCGACGCCCGATCGGTGTAGATCATCCAATAGAACGCTACTCCGGTACCCGCTCGGCGACGGTGAATCGACGCAATGCCAGGCTCGGGTTCGTGGTGCGTATGGTCGCCAGGTAGTCGAGGTCGATGCCGGCGCTCAGCACACCCGGATCATCGCCGAGTTCGGCGAGCACGCTGCCGGTCGGATCGATAATCATCGATGCGCCTGCGCCGCGCGGCGCGCACTGATCGGCAGCTGCGACGTACACGGTGTTCTCGATCGCGCGGGCGCGCAGCAGCGTTGTCCACTGATCCACCTTCGACGGGCCGGGAATCCACTGTGCGGGCAGCACCAGCACCTGTGCGCCCGCCGCCGCGACGCGACGACTGCCCTCGGGGAACCGCAGATCGAAACAGGTCTGCATGCCGAACATCACATCGTCGACCACGAATGTGGCGGGCGTCTCGATCTCCCCCGGTTCGACGATGTCGGATTCGAGGTGTCCGAACGCGTCGTAGAGGTGCACCTTCCGATACCTCGCGACGAGGCTCGCATCGGGTGCCAGGGCGACGAGGGTATTGCGGATCCGGTCCGCGCCTGCCGCCACTTGCTCCACCGTTCCGGCCACCAGATGCACACCGAATTCGCGCGCGATCGAGCCGAGGCCGGTGACGAACGGCCCGGTCAACGGTTCGGCGGCGGCGACAACGCGCGCGTCGAGGCGAGACACGGCAAACATCGAGTATTCGGGCGCGATCACCACTTTTGCGCCGCGTTCCCGAGCCACACGGACGTGCTCGCGCAGCGCGGTGAGGTTCGCCGCGGGATCGGTTCCCGGCGCAAACTGAACGACCGCAACATCCAGCGCAGACGTCGCCGGGCTCTGATGCACGGACGCACTATCGGGTTGCATAGATCTCACGGTATTGGGCCGGTGGCCGGGACGGCTACCGGGAGGCAGTAAACTCCTGGTCAATGAGTACCAATCAGGTCGACAGCGTTCCTGGCGACAACGACAGGGACAACGACGGCCCGACTTTCGCCGATCTCGGAATCGATGACCGCGTCCTCGCGGCCATCGCCGATGTCGGTTACGAGTCGCCGTCGCCGATTCAGGCTGCGACGATTCCGCCGCTGCTGTCCGGCGCCGATGTGGTCGGCCTCGCCCAGACCGGCACCGGTAAGACCGCGGCGTTCGCGATCCCGATCCTGATGGGTCTCGACACCTCCGGCAAACTTCCGCAGGCCCTTGTGCTCGCCCCGACCCGCGAGCTCGCGATCCAGGTGGCCGAGGCCTTCGGCCGCTATGCCACCCACATTCCCGGGCTGCACGTACTGCCGATCTACGGCGGCCAGGCCTACGGCGTCCAGCTCTCGGGCCTGCGCCGCGGCGCACACGTGGTCGTCGGCACGCCGGGCCGGGTGATCGACCACCTGGAGAAGGGCACGCTCGACCTGTCGCAGCTGAAGTACCTGGTGCTCGACGAGGCCGACGAGATGCTGAAGATGGGCTTCCAGGAGGACGTCGAGCGCATCCTCAAGGACACCCCGTCGACCAAGCAAGTCGCGTTGTTCTCCGCGACCATGCCCGCGGCGATCCGCAAAATCTCCAAGCAGTACCTGAACGATCCGGTCGAGATCACGGTGAAGTCGAAGACTTCGACCGCGACCAACATCACCCAGCGCTGGGTGCAGGTGTCCCACCAGCGCAAGCTGGACGCGCTGACCAGGGTCCTCGAGGTCGAGTCGTTCGAGGCGATGATCATCTTCGTGCGCACCAAGCAGGCCACCGAGGAACTCGCCGAAAAGCTGCGCGCCCGTGGCTTCTCCGCGGCCGCCATCAACGGTGACATCGCGCAGAACCAGCGTGAGCGCACCATCGGACAGCTGAAGTCCGGTGCGCTGGACATCCTGGTCGCCACCGACGTCGCCGCGCGCGGTCTGGATGTGGACCGCATCTCGCATGTCGTCAACTACGACATTCCGCACGACACCGAGTCCTACGTGCACCGCATCGGCCGCACCGGGCGCGCCGGGCGCAGCGGTGAGGCACTGCTTTTCGTCGCGCCACGGGAACGGCACCTGCTCAAGTCGATCGAGCGCGCCACCCGGCATCCGCTGACCGAGATGCAGCTGCCGAGTGTGGACGACGTGAATGCCCAGCGCGTCGCCAAGTTCGGTGACGACATCACCGAGAGCCTGACCTCGTCGAACCTGCAGCTGTTCCGCAGGCTCATCGAGGATTACGAACGCGAGCACGACATTCCGCTCGTCGACATCGCGGCGGCGCTTGCCACACTGTCCCGCGACGGCGACAACTTCCTGATGCAGCCGGAACCGCCGGAGCCCGAACGCGCGCGCCGCGAACCGCGCGAGCGCGCACCGCGTCGCTTCGAGGACGAAGAACCGCGCGGTAGCGGGCCGTCGCATCAGCGGGCGACCGGCACCGAATTGGTGACCTACCGGATCAGTGTCGGCAAGCGGCATCGCGTCGTGCCCGGTGCGATCGTCGGTGCGATCGCCAACGAGGGCGGACTGCGGCGCAGCGACTTCGGGCACATCAGCATCCGGCCCGACCACAGCCTGGTCGAATTGCCTGCGAACCTACCTGCGGAAACGCTGGAAGCCTTGCGCCGCACCAGGATCAGCGGTCAGCTCATCCAGCTGACGCCGGACTACGGCCCGCCCGGACAGCGGCCGTTCAACCGCGCGCCGCGCCGCGAAGGCGCGAGCGGCAAGCGCCCGGAGCGGCGTCAGCCACGCTCCTGAACCGGGGAGGGTTCATCGAGGTCAGGCGCGCTAGCTACAGTGTTGCCGTCCAGCGTGTATTGCAGCGCTAGTCGGTAGCGGGAGTCCCGCGAAGACCCGGGGGCGGTGTCCCGCAAAGACACAGGAGGGCCGCGATTGTTCGTGTTCGGTGATCGTGTCGTTTGCACCGCCGTCGATCTCGTGCGCGCGGCGCAATGTGAGTTTGCGCTGTTGCGCGCCCTCGATGCCGAACTGGGCAATCTGGTGCCCGTCGCGGATACCGCACCGGAATCGGTTGCGCAGCCGCGCGGCGGGTTCGACGATTCCAAGGCACGTAGGCTCGCGGACTTCCGAGACCGGTTCGGTAGCTCGATGGTCGAAGTCGAATGTGGTGCGCGCGGGCCCGAAGGTGAGGGGCGCGAACTCAACGGATCGGCTCGCATCGACGCATTGCGGGAAGCGCACGCCGGGACAGTCGCCGCGCTGCGGGCTGGTGTGCACGTGATCCACGGTGCGGCCTTTTTCGACGGTCGGTTCGCCTGCTCCTGCGATTTTCTGGTGCGGGCGGGTCACCGGGTCCGCTACACCGTGCACGGCACCGCCGCGGGCCCGCCGGATCATGTGGGTGCCGCGCTCGAACTAGCCGCGTGCGCCGAAGCTTTGGACGGCTCCGGCGCACTGACGGCACCGCTGGTCCGGCTGTACGTCGGCGAACACAGCACAACCCACCCACTCTCCGATCTGGTGCCGGTGTACCTCGCGCGCCGCCGCCGAGTCGAACGCATCCTGGACGACAAGCTCAGCGAGCTGCTGCCGGCGCAGTGGGGCGATCCCCGTTACCTGGCCTGTGGGCACTGCCCGACCTGCACCACAGCGCTCGCGGCTGCGCGCGATCTGCTCCTGGTCGCCGGGATGCCGCGCACCGCGCGTGCGCGATTGCGGGAGGCGGGCGTGAGCACCATCGATAGGCTTGCCGTCACCGAGACCACCGTGCCGGGCGTGCCACCACGGACCTTCGGCGGGCTGCGCAAACAAGCCGAAATCCAGCTGCGCCGCGAGGATTCCGGGAAACCGACGCATCACCTCGTCGACGTGATCGCGCTCGGCGCGCTGCCGCCGCCCTCGCCGGGGGACCTGTCGCTGACCATCGACGAAGGTCCTGGCGGGCAGCCGATCGGCGTCGAGGTGGGCGGACCCGGCACCGTCCATCTGGCCTTCCGGATGGCAGCCGCCGACGATGTCATCGAACAGCGTCGTGCGCTGGGCGAGGTGCTCGGCTATCTGGCGCAGCGCAGGCGAATGTACCCGGACATGCACGTCTACCACTACTCGTCCGGGGTCAGGTCCGCGCTGCTGCGCTGGACCGGCGCGCACGGCAACGGCGAGGAGGTCGTCGACGACCTGCTACGCGCGGGCGTGCTGGTGGATCTGTATCCGATTGTGCGCAACGCGTTGCTCATCGGCGAACGGTCCTACCGGTTGAGCAGGCTCCGGCGGCTGCTACCCGGCGAGGCGCATTCCTCGATCACCGAACGCGATTGTCTGACCGTACTGCGACTGCGGGACTGGCTGGTGGACCGGGCCGCCGAACAGCGGATCGACCCGCAGGCGGTGACACTCGAGCGCGCGAGTTCGTGGTGCCTGGTGACCGAACCCGACGAGGCGGATCTCGCGCCGCCCTCGCGCCCCTCCTCGATCGAGGCGGCGCTCGCGGAATTCGCTGCGACACACCAGGAGCCGCACCATCCGGCCGCGTTGCTGGCCGCGGCGCTCGGCTATCACCGGCGCGAACGCCAACCGCTGTGGTGGGCGCATGCCGATCGGCTCAGCCACCCGGTCGACGAATGGGCCGATGCCCCAGGCGTTCTCGTCGCCGACTGGGGCACGGTGGACACCAAATGGCATCGCAGCCCGCACCGGGCAACCATGCGCCGCTACCTCACGCTGACCGGGCGCATCGGCATCGGCTGGGGCGCGGCGTCGGGTTCGAGCGCGGCAGGCAGCGGTGCGGCGGGCACTTCCGGGCCGGGACCGCATACGGCGGGCGCCGTGGCGGCACATACCGTGCTGGCACCGGGAACCATGGTGTACACCTTCTACGACCGGCCCGTCGCTGCCGGCATGGTCACCGCCGTCGGGCGGCGGGCGACCGCCGTCGCCACGGTTCTCGGCTGTTCGGTGGACGCGGACTTCGACGACACTGTGCGGCTGGAGGAGCTGCTGTCGGAGGGGTGCGAGCCCTACGACGAGCTACCGACAGCCATCGCGCCCGGACTACCCGTTTGGGACGAAACCGCCGAGACCGCCGTCGAATTCGTCGCCCAAGAGCTGCTGATGGCGCTGCCCGAGGTCCCGTCCGGCGCGATATTCGACATCCTGGCCCGCCGCCCGCCCCGCTTGCATCGCGCCGGCGGCCTGCCCGATGTGCACGGCGACCATGCCGCGGCGATCACCACCGCCGTGCGCGACCTCGACAACTCCTATCTCGCCGTGCAGGGCCCGTCGGGCACCGGCAAGATCTCCACCGTCGCCCGCGCGATCGAACGCCTCGTCACCCGGCACAGGTGGCGGATCGGCATTGTCGCGCCCGCACATTCGACCGTCGAGAACATGCTCGACCTGATCGTCGAGATCGGGGTGCTGCCCGAACTTGTCGCGAAGAAGGACGTGCAGTCGGTGGCGCCGGAGTGGGCCGTGATCGACGGCGCCCGGTACCCGCGATTCCTGGACAACGCCGTCAACGGGTGCGTACTCGGCGGCAGCCCGGCGGATTTCGCCGACGACGAGCTGGTGTCCCACGAGCGTCTCGATCTGCTCGTGATCGCCGACGCGGGCAGCTTTCCGCTGGCCGACACCGTCGCGGTCGCGGTCAGCGCGCGCAACCTGTTGCTGCTCGGCGACCCGGCGCCGCCGACAACGCGCAGCGCCCACCCGGAGCCGGTCGGCGAATCGGTGCTCGGCTGGCTCGCCGAGGGACGCAACACCCTGCCCGCCGAACGCGGCTACTTCCTGGACCGGACCTGGCGGATGCACCCGCGGGTCTGCGAACCGATTTCCCGGCTGTACTACGACAGCAGGCTGCGCTCCAACGAAACGGTCACGCTTGCACGACAGCTCGACGGCGTGCCACCGGGGGTCGACACCGTGCTCGTCGAACACACTGGCAACTCCATCGAGTCGGTGGCCGAGGCGCGCGAGGTGGTCCGCCGGGTGCGCGCCCTACTCGGGCTGCCGTGGACGACCGGCGCGATGACCAGGCGGCTGCATCCGCACGACATCTTCGTCGTCGCGCCATATAGCGCCCAGGTGGGTCTGATCCGGACGCTGCTCGCGCGCGCCAAGATCGAGGACGTGCTGGTCGGCACGGCCGACCGCTTCCGTGGCAGGGAGGCCGCCGTCGTCCTGCTCTCGATGACCACGTCGAGCCCGGCGGACGCACCCTACGGCATGGGGTTTCTGTTGTCACGCAGCCTGATCCAGGCCGCACTCTGCCGTGCCATGTGGAAGGCGACCATCATCCGCTCGCCACTGCTCACCGAGTATCTGCCCGCCGCCGCGGACGATCTGTCGGACTTGGCGAGCTTCCTGCATCTGAGCTGAATCGCGGCACACGCGGTCATGGCGCACGACCGCGGCCATCGAGTGCACGCTGCGCAATGTGGGGCTTGTCGTAATCCCGTGGCCGTCCGCACAGTTCACATCGATCCGGCGTCTCGAATACCTATTCGGAGTATGGGTATTACCGAGCGAATTCATCGGATGAAATCATTCCATAAACACCGGCCAGCACCCGACAGGAATTTACAGCCAGACCGGTTGGTATTCAATGCGAAATCCAGGGCCTCGAAATTGCCGAAAGTCGGTAATCCTGTCGGCGATCCCGGGGAGCAACGTACGTCGGCCTCAGCCGAAGCAGTTGCCCTCACCGCGGTAAGTCGGCACCGTCGTCCTGGTGCCGTCGCTGTCGACCAGATGGATGTGATCGATGCGCTCGCACAGCTCGCCCGCCTTGGCGTGGCGGAACCAGACCCGGTCACCGATCTGCAGTTCAGCAGCCCCGGACAGCGGCGTCTGCACCTCGCCCGCACCCTCGGTGCCGATCAGCCGCAACCCACTGGGCCACACCGGCTTCGGCACCCGCGACGGACCCGTCGGACCGGAGGCGATGTAGCCGCCCGCGAAGACGGTGGCGATGGACGGGGTCGGCTTGCGCAGCACCGAGGTGGCGAAGTACAGCGCGGGGCGCGGGGTGAACGAGCGGTAGTGGTCGAACAACGTCGGCACGTACAGACCGGAGCCCGCCGTCACCTCGGTGACATCGGGGTCGACAATGCTGACCTCGATCGATCCGGAACCGCCACTGTTGACGATCTCCAGCTTGCCGACCACCGAACGGACCGCGTCGAGAACCTGCTTGCGGCGCTTGGTTATTTCGGCCGCGGAGGCCTGCTTCACCAGCCGTACAGCGATATTGGAGTCGGGCAGCCCGGCGATCTGCGCTTCGTAGGTCATCACGCCGACCACCTCGAACCCGCGCCCCATCGCCACCCGGGCGAGCTCCGCTGCCTGGTCGGGAGTGCGAATGGGCGAGCGGCGCACGCCGAGGTGCAGCGGTCCGATCCGCAACGAGGCGTCCACGTCGAGACAGATCCGTGGGCGAACACGCTCGCTGCCGACCGCCGCACGGATCAACTCCAGCTGCGCCACATCATCGATCATCAGGGTGATGGATTGCCGGAGGGTGTCGTCGGTGACCAGTTCGGCAAGCGCGGCGCGGTCGACGGCCGGATAGCCGAGCAGCACGTCGCGGGCCCCGCGGCGAACCAGCCAGATGGCTTCGGCCAGCGAGTACGACATGATGCCCGCGAATCCGCCGTGGGCGGTCAGCCCTTGCCCGAGCACCTGCTCCAGCACGGCCCGGCACCGCACCGACTTGCTGGCCACGCGCACCGGCACACCGCGCGCGCGGCGCACCAGGTCGGCGGCATTGGCCCGCAGCGCGGCCAGGTCGAGGGCGGCCAGCGGCGGGTCGAGCTCGGCCGTGGCCGTATCCAGCGCGACAATCGGCGACGTCGGGGTCACCGGTACAACTCAACCACCAAACTGGTCACACGTCCAGTATTGGCCGGCGGTCAGTCGCCGTCCTGTCGAGCGGTCGCCGGCAGTCCTCACACTTCGGCCGCCCGGGTGGCCAAGCTGCTGACCAGGTCGTCGAGCACCACCAGCGTGGTCTCGTCATTGCAATCGGCGAGCCAGCGCAACACGGTTCCCTGCAGCACCGACACCGCATAGGCAGCGATAGCCTCCACCGGCTCCAGCCACTGCGCGCCGGACTTCTCCGCACACAGGTCGAGGAAGACCGCGACCTCGGTGTCCATCTCGCGATACACCGCCGACGCGGTCGGATCCGGAATGCATTCGGTCTGCACTTCCCAGCGCTGCCGCAGCGTCTGCACGGTTATTTCATAGGCACGGATCTGCCTGGCCGGGGTGGCCTTGACTACCGGCCAGTACGCGCTCACGCCGGCATGCAGCAGCACCCGCAACGCCCGCACTCCGGTGATATCGAGCGAGGCGGCCGCTTTCTCGACCGCCTCGCAGATGGTCGGTCGCAACCGGCCCTCCGCTATTTCTCCACGAACGCTCAACGACGACTCCCTCGGCGAAAGAACTCGCGCACCACCGTCGGCGCGACTCGCTGAACATGGCGGGCCGCTCCCGAGAATCCTCCACTAGGAAATCCCCTGGCTGCCCGGTCCAACATTCAGCAATGGTAGAGGCTTATCGGGGTTTAAGAATAGGTTCGGAGGGTATTACCAGACTGAAAGAATGTTTTGTTACCCAAACGGAATGGGTCCGCGACCGCCCGGTGTCCGTCGGAATCGCCTCCCTGGGCGTCACTCTCGACCGCCCTCACCCCCGGACACACGATTTTCCACAGTACGGACAGCCCCACAGGGACCCGTCATCGTGTGATCGATCCCACACAAATACTTCGCAAATCGGCCACCTGGCCGTTCGACGTTCGATCCGGGAACGACACCTAGCGTCACCGACGGGGCGATAGCCTGGATCGGTGACTCTCTCGCCCCCCGCCGACCAGTTCTTCCTCGCCGGCACCTTCAACTTCCGCGATGTCGGCGGCCTGCGGACCCTCGACGGCGCGAAGGTTCGCCCCGGCGTGCTGCTGCGCTCGGCCCAACTCAGCGGCCTGGACGCACCCGGCCACGCCATCCTGCGCGAACTCGGCGTCACCGAGGTGCACGACCTGCGCGGCCGCCGCGAGATCGACCACATCGGGCACGACAACCTACCCGAAGGCGTACGGCTGAACATCACGCCCTTCGATTCGCGGATGGGCGAGGCGCCGCCACACGATGCGCAGACCCATTCCGCGTTCGCGCACATGCTCGAGGTGTATCGGCTGTTTCCCGCACTGCCCGAGGCGCACGTCGCGATCGTCGCCATCGCGGAATCGATTGTGCGCGGCGACGGCGCGGTGCTGGTGCACTGCGCCGCGGGCAAGGACCGCACCGGCTGGGCGATCGCCACGCTGCTGCGTGCGGTCGAGGTCACCGAGGAAGACGTGCTCACCGACTTCCTGATCAGCAATGCGGCGGTGCCGTCGCTGCGCGCCATGATGGCGACGAAACTGGCTGCGGGCGAAGAGCTTTCCGATGACCTGCTCGGCGTCCGCGCGGAGTACCTCACGGTCGCACTGGAGTCGGTGCGCGAGCGGCACGGCGAGTTCGAGGTGTACCTCGGCGCCATCGGCTTCACCCACGAGCTGCGCACCAAGTTGCGCGAGCGACTGCTGGAATGAGCGAAGGCTAAGCGGACAGCCCGCTGCGGACCAGTCCGTCGGCATCGATGGTCACCTGATCGCCGGTGTGGAACCAGCTTCCGGTGAAGCGGTCCGCGGTCGACTTCGGATCGTTCCAGTAGCGGCAGCTGACATTCGGTCCGCGACAGAGCAATTCGCCGTGACCGACCTGGGCCTGCGGGCCCCACAGCGCCAATTCCGTACCGCCGAAGGGGAATCCGAGCACCGCGTCGGCGCCGGATGGGGCGTCGGTGTCGTCGTCGACGGCCAGACCGATGCCGCTGGTTTCGGTTGCGCCCCACACCGACCATCGCCGCGCCGCGGGGAACATGTCCCGCAGTGCGGCCGTCAGATTCGCGGGTTCCGCAGCGGCGGCGGCGCGTTCGGCGCGGTGTCCGGCATTGCTGACGCGGGTGATGCCCTCGGTGTCGAGGCCATCGGTGCGCAGCCTTGCCAGCTCCGGTAGTAGCCGGGTGAAAATGCGCGGTGTCGCCGACACCATGTCGATCCGCTCGGCCACCAGGGTTTCGGTCAGCCTGCGAGTGTCCGGCGCGAGCACGACCGTGCCGCCGACCGCGAAGGTCGGCAGCAGTTGATCCACACATCCGCTGGCATGGGCGAGCGGCAGCAGCAGCAGGTTGCGCAGGCCGTCGGTCGGCAGATCCAGCGCCGCGACCACCGAACGGATTGCCGACAACAAGTTTTCGTTGGTCAGCTCGACGCCCATCGGCGCGGCAGTGCCGCTGGTATAGCACAGCAGCGCCAGATCACCCAGTGCCGCACCGTCATCGATGAACGCGGCCCCATCGGGCAGCGGCGCGTCGGAGCCGCCCGCACTGCCGGCGCCGAGCACGAAATCGGTGCTGCTGTCGGCGATCACCCGCTCGGCCACTTCGGCGGGCAGGCCGTCGTGCACCAGCACCGGCACCGCGCCGCTGAGCAGCGCGCCGAGAAACGCCTGCACCCACCGGGCGCCTGGAGGCATGTGGACGGCGACCCGGTCGCCGTAGCCGATGCCGTGCTCCTGGAGGCCACCCGCGATCCGGGAGGCGGAATGCCACAGCTCACGGTAGGTGAGCCGGGGACCGCCGATTTCCACGACGGCCTCCCGGCCCGCGAAGGCGTGCACCTGCAGATCCAGCAGTTCGGTGACCGCGGGCGTCAGATTCCCGTAGCGCAGCACTCCGTCAGCACCACGGGCCAGCGGGTTGTCGCAGGCATGGGGACGGGTCAGTGGGTATTCGACCAGGAGCTGTGACATGGGTCCTCCGCACGCCTAGAGCCGGCAGGCTTAGGCGAACTATATGACGCCAGTCACATATTTTCTGCGATTAGGTGGTGAACATGCCCTGCTTTTCGATATTCGTCATCCTCATTCGCCGGTGTAGGTCGCCTTGCCCGGTCCGGCCTCGAGGAAGCTGCGCACCGCGCCGCGCAGGTCAGCGGTGCCGAACAGGGCGCCGGACACCTCCGGGGTCACCGAATCGGCATGCGCCACACCGCCGGAGCGCCAGGCCTCGATGATCTGTTTGGTCGCGGCGTGCGCCTTCGTCGGTCCCTGCGCCAGGCGGTGCACCAGCTCACGCGCCGCAGTGTCGACGTCGTCGTGCACGGCGTTGACCACACCCCATTCGGCCATGGTCGCCGCGTCGTAGAGATCACCGGTCATCACGAACTCGCGGGCCCGGCCGGATCCGGCGCGCTCGGCAAGCCGCTGCGGGCCACCCATCGAGGGCGTCAGGCCGACAACCGTCTCGACAAGTCCGAACTTGGCCTTCGGCGCGGCCAGGATCAGATCACAGGCAAGCGCCATCTCGAAGGCCGCGGTCAAGGTGAGCCCGTGCGCGGCGAAAACCACCGGGCACGGCAGCGCCTCCAGCGGATGGATGATCTGGGCGAAAAGGGTGCGCCACAGTTCGGCGCCCTGCTCGGCGGACAGGCCGTCGAAGACGTGCACATCGACACCGCCGGACACCAGTTTGCCGTCGGCGCGCAGCAGCAACGCCCGCGGCGGGCGGGCCGACAACTCGGCGAGATCGGCAACCAGGGCATCGAGCATGGCCTGGTCGAAGAGGTTCAGCGGCGGATTGGCCAGCGTGAGGGTGGCCACTTCCGCGCCGCCGTCGGTGGTGTTGCGTTCCAGACGGGTTGCCTTCGTTTCACTCATTCGGCCAGCCTAGAGGCGCGTCGGACACAGTCCGTCGATAGTCCGCGCCGGGCCGAGCGAAGGCGAGGCAGCCGCCCCAGAGACACAGCCGGACACAGTCCGTCCACAGCCCGCGCCGGGCCGAGCGAAGGCGAGGCAGCCGCCCCAGAGACACAGCCGGACACAGTCCGTCGATAGTCCGCGCCGGGCCGAGCGAAGGCGAGGCAGCCGCTTGGAAGGCATGGTCCTGTCACCCACGTCTGCGAGACTGTCCAAGTGACCAAGTCGGTATCCGAAAATGGTTCCTACGTAGAGCCTGGCGAGTTCAAACGGGACACCAACTACATCCAGAGCCGCATCACCGCGGAGGGCCGCGATGGCTTCCCGGTCGAAGCGGGCCGCTATCGGCTGGTTGCGGCGCGGGCCTGTCCGTGGGCCAATCGCACGCTGATCGTGCGCAGGCTGCTCGGGCTGGAGGACGCGCTCTCCCTCGGGCTGTGCGGGCCGACACACGACAAACTCAGCTGGACCTTCGATCTCGATCCCGGCGGGGTCGATCCGGTGCTGGGTATTCCGCGGCTGCGCGACGCGTATCTGGCGCGCTTCCCCGACTATCCGCGTGGCATCACCGTGCCCGCGATCGTCGATGTGCCCACCGGACAGGTGGTGACCAACGACTATGCGCAGCTGACCCTCGACTTCTCCACCGAGTGGACCGAGTTCCACCGCCCCGGCGCCCCCGCGCTCTATCCGGAATCGCTGCGCGCCGAGATCGACGAGGTGAATCTCGCGGTCTTCCGCGATGTCAACAATGGGGTGTACCGCTGCGGGTTCGCCGGCACCCAGGACGCGTACGACACGGCCTACGATCGACTCTTCGCCCGCCTGGACTGGCTGTCGGAGCGGCTGACCCGACAGCGATACCTGGTGGGCGACACCATCACCGAGGCCGATGTGCGGTTGTTCACCACGCTGGTCCGGTTCGATCCGGTGTATCACGGCCACTTCAAGTGCAACCGGAGCAAGTTGAGCGAGATGCCGGTCCTGTGGGCGTACACCCGCGACCTCTACCAGACGCCGGGGTTCGGTGACACCGTCGATTTCGACCAGATCAAGACGCACTACTACGCGGTGCACACCGACATCAACGCGACCGGGATCGTCCCGAAGGGCCCCGACCTGACCAACTGGCTGACCCCACACGGCCGGGAAGCGCTGGGCGGCAGACCCTTCGGCGACGGCACCCCGCCGCCGCCTCCGGTACTCGCCGAGCGGGTGCCGGCGCTGAACCAACCGGCATGATCGGGCACCCGGCCGGCCCGATCCTGATCGGAACCGATCCGGCCGGGTAGTTCGTTGTCATGACGAGCTGGAGGCAGTCGGTGCCATACAGTTCACCCAACACAGGTGGAAGAGGAGGATGACGCCGTGTTCAAAGGCGCGTTCGAGAAGACGGTCGTCGAGCTGCTCGATTCCGGGTCGCGCCTGCAGGCGCCCGCCGTCGCCAAGTACGTGGACCGACTCCGGCGCTCCCACCCGGCCGAGAGCCCCGCGCAGATCATCGAGCGGCTGGAGAAGCAGTACCTGCTCGCCGTGACCGGCAGCGGCGGCGCGGTCGGCGCGACGGCCGCGGTACCCGGTGTCGGCACCGTCGCGGCCATCGCCGCCGTCAGCGCCGAAACGACGTTCTTCATGGAAGCCTCCGCGGTGTTCACCCTTGCGGTGGCGGCCGTGCACGGCGTCTCCCCCGGTGACAAGGAACAGCGCAGGGCGCTGGTGCTCGCGGTCGTGCTCGGTGACAGCGGGATGGAGATCGTCGAGAAAACGGTCGGCCATTCCGCGAAGAATTGGGGCACCGTCTTCGCCAACCGCATTCCCGGGCTGTCGAGCATGAACGACTCGCTGCTCAAGCGGTTCATTATCCGCTTCATCACCAAGCGTGCGGCGCTGATGGCGGGCAAGATCGTCCCGGCGGGCATCGGTGCGGTGATCGGCGGCGTCGGCAACCGGGCCCTCGGCAAGACCACGATCAACAACGCGCGCAAGGCCTTCGGGCCCGCACCGTCGGTGTGGCCTGCCGATCGGCACCTCATCGTCGAAGCCGATCCGCTCACCGCCCTCGACCCGGCCAAGCCGCAACCCCCGGCCACCCCACGATGAGTGCGAGCAGAGGACCTGCGTTCGCCGTCCGCGGCATCGGCAAGCGGTACAACCTGGTGGCGGCCGTCGAGAATGTGAGCTTCACCGTCACCGCGGGCACCGCGGCGGCACTGGTCGGGCCCGCGGGTGCGGGCAAGACGACGATCCTGCGGATCCTGCTCGGGCTGCTCGAACCGACCACTGGCTCGATCGCCATCGGCGGACAAGGGTTACCCGGCACCGCGCGAGCGGTGGGCGGCATGCTCGAACCGCGCGGATTGCATCCCGCACGCACGGCGCGCGACCACCTGCTGGTGTACGCCGCGGCGGTCGGCGTCGCGGACGACCGGGTGGACGAGGTGATCGAACTCGTCGGTCTCGACGTGGCGGCGGACACCAGAGCGGGTGCGTTGACCGCAGGACAGCAGACCAAGGTGGCCTTGGCGGCCGCGCTGCTCGGCGATCCACCGCTGCTGGTCCTCGACGAGCCCGCCGCCGGCCTCGACAGCGCGGAACGCGCATGGCTGCAAGAGTTTCTGCGCCGGCATACGCGGCGCGGCGGCACGGTGCTGCTGTCCAGCGAGAGCCTCGCCGCGGTGATCCCGGTGGTGGACAACATCATTGTGCTGAGTGCGGGCTCGGTGGTGTACGAGGGCAGTCCGACCAAACTGCGCCGCGGCCACCCCGATCGTCTCGTTGTCGCATCGTCGACGCCGATCGCGCTGGCGACAACGCTTGCCGCACAGGGCTTCACCGACGCGGTGATCCGCCCCGACGGCCGGCTGGCCGTCGCCGAGGCCACCGAGGGACAGATCCAGGAGGCGGCGAAAGTCGCCGGCGTGCGCGTGGACAGCATCACCCCCGACCCGATCCATCCCGATCGGGTGCTGGCCGCGCTGACCAAAGTTCATCCACAGCCGACTCCGTATCCCGGAGTGGCCGCCCATCTTCCGACGCCGACGCCCTACGGGATTCCACGATGATCGACATCCTGCCCGCGGACCTCGTCCCGGCGGTCAACTCCGAGGTCCGCAAGGTCATCACGCTGCGTGCGAGCCGGATCCTCGGCATCGGCGTGCCCGCGGTCGCGCTCGTCGCGAGTGCGGTCACCGCCATCCTCGCCGGGCCTGCCGACCCGAAGGGCGATCCCGCGACCGGCACCGCGACAATCGGCCTGTATCTCGGCCTCTTAGCGGCGATCCTGGTGTCCGGCGCGTTCGGCGCGGCGGGCGCGGGCACCGAGTACCGGTACGCCACCATGTCGGTGACCCAATTGTTCACCGCGGACCGCGATCGGCTCGTCACCGCGAAACTCGTTGTCACCGCGGGATTCGCGCTGACGATCACGTTCCTCGTCGAGCTGATCGCCATGGCCTGCCTGATCGGGTTCGGGCACGGCAAGTTCGACTTCGGCCTCCGGCTGCTCACTGTGCTCGGCGGCGGCCTGCTCGCCGCGGCATGCTGGTCACTGATCGGCGCAGGCCTCGGACTGCTGTTGCGCACCTCGACCGGCGCGGTCGCCGCCCTGCTCGGTTGGCTCGTCATCGTGGAACCACTGAGCTGGCTCGTCGCCAAAGGCCTCGGTATCGCGGGCTTCGCCACCATGTTCCCCGGCGCCGCCACCGTCAGCACCGTGGCCGTGGGTTCCTTCCAAGACAGTGACTTCCTCGCTCCCGCTCCCGCGGCCGTTGTCGTCCTGCTGCTGTGGACCATCGGCGTCGCGGGCGCGGGCTGGTGGTCGGTGCGCCAACGCGAGTTGTGATCCCGATCGGATAGCTGCCACCGGGAACAACGGTGTGCCGGTTCGCGTCGTTAACGTCGACTTATGTGTGGACTGAGACGATCGAGATGAGCGAGCACCTGATTTGAGCAAGCAGCTGATGGGCGTGGGTCCGGGCGGTTGGATGCGCAGGCTGTGGGCCGAGAGCCGGTCGCACGGCGGGCTGCTCGCGGGGATCGGGGCCGCGTTGGCGGTCGGTGCGGTGGTGGAGATCACGGCGCCGCTGCTCACCAAGCGGGCGCTGGATGCGGCGGGTGTAGGCGACACCGACGTCATCGGTGTGATCGCAGGGCTACTCGCGGTGCTCGCGGTGGGGCGGTTCGCGGCCGCGTTCGGGCGCAGAATGCTGGCGGGACGACTGTCGTTGGATGTGCAGCACAGCCTGCGACTGCAACTGCTCGGGTCGCTGCAGAGACTGGACGGGACCGGGCAGGACGCCATGCGCACCGGCCAGGTGGTGTCCCGATCGATCACCGATCTGCAATTGGTGCAGGGGCTTTTGGCCATGGCGCCGCTGTCGGGGCTAGCACTGCTGGAGTTCCTGCTCGCAGCCGCGGTGATGGTGTGGCTGTCACCACCGCTCGCGGCCGCCGCCCTGCTGGTGGTTCCGGTGATCGCGCTGGTCGTCTATCGGATGCGGCCACGGCTGTATGCCGCGACCTGGTCCGCGCAGCAACGCGCCGCCGAGGTCGCCCAGCACGTCGAAGAGACGGTCACCGGCGTTCGCGTGGTGAAGGGGTTCGGGCAGGAAGCCCGCATGGTCGAGGTGCTCGAGCGGCACGGCAGGGCGCTGTATGCCGAGCGCATGCGCGCGGCGAAGATCAACGCGCGGTTCGCGCCGACCGTGTCGGCGGTCCCACAGGCCGGTCTGGTCGCGGTGATCGCCTTCGGCGGGTGGCTCGCGCTGCACGACGCCATCGGTATCGGCACCTTCCTCGCCTTCGCCGCGTATGTGGCCACCATGACCACGACCACCCGCACCATGACCTCGGTGGTGATCATGGCCCAGCTCACCCGTGCGGCGGCCGAACGGGTCTACCAGGTGATCGACACCGCGCCGACGATCGCCGACCCCACGCACCCGATCGCCCTGCCCGAAGGCCCACTCGGCATCGAAATAGACTCCGTCACCTTCGGATTCGACAGCGACCGCCCGGTGCTGCGTGACCTCGACCTGACCGTGCAACCCGGCGAGACGGTGGCGATCATCGGTCCCGCGGGTTCCGGCAAAACCACACTGTCGCTGTTGTTGCCCCGCTTCTACACACCCGACTCCGGCACGATCCGCCTTTTCGGCACCGAAACCGACACCACCGCCCAATCGGCGTCGTCGAGCCCGGAACTCGATCGCGCCGCCGAGGAACGCATCGCCCAGCCGCGAATCGGCCCACCGAACCGCGCTTCGGGCGGGGCGGCAACCAGCCGACCAACGGCGGGCCGCGCACATCCGACGGCTATCGATATCGCGGACGTCCGAGCTGCCGACCTGCGCAGTGCAATCGGTGTTGTCTTCGACGACCCGTTCCTGTTCTCCGACAGCATCGCCGCCAATATCGCCCTAGGTAGTCCGGACGCCACCGATGCCGAGATCCGCCGAGCCGCCGAACTGGCCGCGGCCGACGATTTCATCACCGAATTGCCCGACGGCTATGACACCGTGGTCGGCGAGCGCGGGTTGACGCTGTCCGGTGGTCAGCGCCAGCGGATCGCGCTGGCGCGGGCGCTGCTGGCGCGGCCGCGCATCCTGGTGCTCGACGACGCCACCTCCGCGGTCGACGCCGTGACCGAGGCTGCGATCTTCGACACACTGCCGGACCAGGGCGGGCGCACGACAGTGATCCTGGCGCATCGCGAGTCCACCCTCGCCCACGCCGACCGAGTGATCCGCCTGCCCGCCCCCACGGTGTCGCATCACCTCGAGCATCTGGATGCCGCTGCCGTGCCGATCCGCATCGGGCGTGGGTCCGCCGCGATCGGCGGGCCCGCATCGGGTGCAGCGGCCGATCTCAGCGAAACCCCCGAGTTGCGCCGCGATATCGAACGGCTGCCACCGGCCACCGAGGCACCCGGCCTGGACGAGCGGCAACTGCGGGAGCCCGATCCCGGCTTCCGGCTGGCTCGGCTGCTGCGGCCGGTCCGCTGGCTGGTGCTGGTCGTGATCGGTTTGCTGGCGCTGGACGCACTCATCGGCGTCACCTTCCCGCCGATCGTCCGCTATGCGATCGATTCCGGTGTCGGCCATGCGGATTCCGGTGCCCTCGCCACCGCGGCGGCACTCGGTGTCGTGCTGGTGTTTGCGGGCTTGGCGGTCGCCGCGGCGGCGACCGTGCTCACCGCACGCACCGGCGAACGGGTGCTCTATGGCCTGCGCGTACGCAGCTACGCCCACCTGCAACGGCTCGGCCTCGACTTCTACGAACGAGAACTGTCCGGTCGCATCATGACCCGGATGACCACCGATATCGACGCCTTGTCGACCTTCCTGCAGACCGGTCTGGCGACCACGCTGATCGGTGGCCTGACCCTGGTCGGCATCGCGGGCGCGCTGCTGGTCATCGATGCGTCACTGGCCGCGGCCGTGTTGGTCGCCTTGCCACCGCTCGCGGTTGCGACCTGGCTGTTCCGTCGCGTCTCCTCGACCGCATACACGGTGTCGCGCGAACACGTCTCGGCGGTGAACGCCGATTTCCAGGAGAACGTCAGCGGTCTGCGCGCGGTGCAGGCCAGTCGTCATGAGCCGTTCGCGGCGCACCGGTTCGCCGAATACTCCGCGCGCTACCGCAACAGCCGGATGCGGGCGCAGCGCGCGATTTCGATGTACTTCGCGTTTGTCATCGCGTGGGCGGATCTGGCGCTGGCCGTGGTGGTGTTCGTCGGCGCCCGTGCGGTCGCGGGCGGCACCACGAGTCCGGGGACGCTGATCGCTTTCGTGCTGTATCTGGAGCTGCTGTTCGGGCCGATTCTGCAGCTCTCCCAGGTATTCGACGGGTATCAGCAGGCCAGGGTCGGCCTGCGGCGGATCGGGGAGCTGTTGCGCACTCCGTCCTCGATCGCCGCGGATCCTGCGCAGGCGGTCGCGATCACGGACGGTCTGCGCGGCGAGGTCACCGTCGACGATATTCACTTCCATTACCCGGGCACCGACGCACCCGCCCTCGATGGCGTATCGCTGCATATCCCGGCGGGCTCGACCCTCGCGCTGGTCGGCCCGACGGGCGCGGGCAAATCCACCATCGTCAAGCTTCTCGCTCGCCTCTACGATCTGCCCGACGACCTCGACGCGAACCAGGATCCCGCACACCGTGTCCGGAATCTCGACGACGCCGCAACCAGCGACCCGACCCGCAGTCCGGTAACCAGCGCGATCCGTGTCGACGGTGTCGACATTCGCCACTACCGCCTCACCGACTACCGATCCCGCCTCGGCATCGTCCCGCAGGAGGCGCACCTCTTCACCGGCGATGTGGCGAGCAACATCGCGTTCGGAAAACCGTCCGCGACCGAGGCCGAGATCGCGGCGGCCGCCGCGGCGGTCGGCGCAACGGACATGATCGCCGCGCTGCCACTCGGCATGCGCCAACCGGTCGGCGAGCGCGGCCGCGGACTCTCGGCGGGGCAGCGGCAACTCGTCGCACTCGCCAGAGCCGAGCTGGTCGGCCCCGATCTCCTGCTGCTGGACGAGGCCACCGCGACACTCGATCCGGACACCGAGGCAGCGGTGCTGTTTGCCAGTCGTTCGCTGGCTCGCGGCCGCACCACCGTTGTCGTCGCGCACCGGCTCGGGACGGCAGCGCGCGCCGATCGGATCGCCGTCGTCGATCACGGGAAGATCGCGGAAATCGGCACACACGAGGCGCTGGTGGCGGCCACGGGGCCGTATTCCCGGCTATGGGCTGCGGCTCGGGAAACGGGGGGAATATTCTCGGTCACAGACGAGTCGTCACATATGGGATCGGGACTGTCGGGTGGTCAGTAGATCCGCCGGTTTGCTGCTGGGCCTATCCTCAGATAGGGCGCATCGGCGCGCATCCGCTGATCCCCGTGCCGGGCACGTCACAAACGTCGCAGCGCGAAGAACGAAATGAGGCGAACACCTGCTGTGAGCAGCTCAACTTCCCAGTTCGGACAGAACCAGTGGCTAGTCGATGAGATGTATCAGAAGTACAAACAGGATCCATCTTCGGTAGACGAGAGTTGGCACGAGTTCCTCGCTGATTACACCCCCGAAGCCACTGGAGATTCCGGTAACAGCCAGACCGCGGCTCCGGCCGCACCCGCGCAGGCCGCGCCGTCCACGCCGGCGGCTATGACTTCCGCCACACCCGCGCCCGCCGCAGCTGCACCTGCCCCGGCCGCTCCGGCTCCTGCCGCGCCCGCCCCGGCACCGGCAAAGCCCGCGGCACCGGCCAAAGCCACCGCGCGCACCCCACAGACCACTCCGGCGCCCACCTCGAACGCGACGCCCACCTCCGGCGGACCCAAGCCCGCCGCGGCCGCCGACGAATCGAAGGTCCTGCGCGGCGCAGCCGCCGCGGTCGTCAAGAACATGTCCGCCTCGCTGACCATCCCCACGGCGACGAGCGTGCGTGCCATTCCGGCCAAGCTGATGATCGACAACCGTCTGGTCATCAACAACCACCTGGCCCGCACCCGCGGTGGCAAGATCTCGTTCACCCACCTGCTCGGGTACGCGATCGTGCAGGGCGTCAAGGCCTTCCCGAATCTGAACCGGCATTTCGCCGAGATCGACGGCAAGCCGAACGCGATCACCCCGGCGCACACCAACCTCGGTCTCGCCATCGACCTGCCCGGCAAGGACGGCAGCCGCACCCTCGTCGTGGCCGCCATCAAGGGCTGCGAGGAAATGACCTTTGGTCAGTTCCACACCGCCTACGAGGACATCGTCCGCCGGGCCCGTGACGGCAAGCTGACCACCGAAGACTTCACCGGTGTCACCATCTCGCTGACCAACCCCGGCACCATCGGCACTGTGCACTCGGTGCCGCGGCTCATGCCGGGCCAGGGTGCGATCATCGGCGCGGGCGCCATGGAGTACCCGGCCGAGTTCCAGGGCATGAGCGAAGAGCGCATCGCCGATATCGGCATCGGCAAGCTGATGACGCTCACCTCCACCTACGACCACCGCATCATCCAAGGCGCGGAGTCCGGTGATTTCCTGCGCACCATCCACCAACTGCTGATCAGCGACGAGTTCTACGACGAGATCTTCCACGGCCTCGGTGTGCCCTACGAGCCGGTGCGCTGGCGCAAGGACATCCGCGAGCGCGGCGTCGACAAGAGCTCGCGCGTGCTGGAAATGATTGCGGCCTACCGCAACCGTGGCCACCTGATGGCGGACACCGATCCGCTGCGTCTGGTCAAGGACAAGTTCCGCAGCCACCCCGACCTCGACGTCACCCAGCACGGGCTGACGCTGTGGGACCTGGACCGCACCTTCAACGTGGGCGGCTTCCACGGCCAGGAACAGATGAAGCTGCGCGAGGTGCTCTCGGTACTGCGCGACGCCTACTGCCGCCACGTCGGTGTGGAGTACACCCACATTCTCGACACCGAGCAGCTGCAGTGGATCCAGGAGCGGGTCGAGCAGAAGCACGCGAAGCCGACTGTCGCGCAGCAGAAGTACATCCTGAACCGACTGAATGCGGCGGAGGCCTTCGAGACCTTCCTGCAGACCAAGTACGTCGGCCAGAAGCGCTTCTCGCTGGAAGGCGCCGAGACCGTCATCCCGATGATGGACGCGGTCATCGACCAGTGCGCCGAGCACTCGCTCGACGAGGTCATCATCGGCATGCCGCACCGCGGTCGCCTCAACGTGCTCGCCAACATTGTCGGCAAGCCGTACTCGAAGATCTTCACCGAGTTCGAGGGCAACATGAACCCGGCGGGGGCGCACGGCTCCGGCGACGTGAAGTACCACCTCGGCGCGCACGGCACCTACCTGCAGATGTTCGGCGACAACGAGATCGAGGTCTCGCTGACCGCCAACCCGTCGCACCTGGAAGCGGTCGACCCGGTGCTCGAGGGTCTGGTCCGCGCCAAGCAGGACATCCTCGACAAGGGCGACGGCCCGGAGGGCTACTCCGTTGTCCCGCTGATGCTGCACGGTGACGCCGCATTCGCCGGTCAGGGCGTGGTCGCCGAGACGCTGAACCTGTCGGGTCTGCGTGGCTACCGCGTCGGCGGCACCATCCACATCGTGGTGAACAACCAGATCGGTTTCACCACGGCGCCGGAGAACAGCCGCTCGACCGAATACTCCACGGACATCGCGAAGTTCATCGGCGCGCCGATCTTCCACGTGAACGGCGACGACCCGGAGGCCTGCGACTGGGTGGCGCGTCTCGCGGTGGACTTCAAGCAGAAGTTCCGCAAGGACGTCGTGATCGACATGATCTGCTACCGGCGTCGCGGCCACAACGAGGGCGACGACCCGTCGATGACCCAGCCGTACATGTACGACGTCATCGACACCAAGCGTTCGGTTCGCAAGGCCTACACCGAGAGCCTGATCGGCCGTGGCGACATCTCCCTCAAAGAGGCCGAAGACGCCCTGCGCGACTACCAGGGTCAGCTGGAGCGAGTCTTCAACGAGGTCCGCGAGCTGGAGAAGTACGTCCCGGAGCCGAGCGAATCGGTCGAGGACGACCAGCAGGTGCCGACCACCGTCGTGACGGCGGTGGACAAGACGGTGCTGCAGCGCATCGGCGATGCCTTCCTCAATGTGCCGGACGGTTTCAACGTGCACCCGCGTGTCAAGCCGGTGCTGGAGAAGCGTCGCGAGATGGCCTACGAGGGCAAGGTCGACTGGGCCTTCGCCGAGCTGATGGCCTTCGGCACGCTGATCGACGAAGGCAAAGCGGTGCGGTTGACCGGTCAGGACTCGCGTCGTGGCACGTTCACCCAGCGGCACTCGGTGATCATCGACCGCAAGACGGCCGAGGAGTACACCCCGCTGCACAACATCGGCAGCACCAACCCCGGTTGGTTCGCGGTGCACGATTCGGCGCTGAGCGAGTACGCGGCGGTCGGCTTCGAGTACGGCTACTCGCTGGGCAACTCCAACGCACTTGTGTTGTGGGAGGCGCAGTTCGGTGACTTCGTCAACGGCGCGCAGTCCATCATCGACGAGTTCATCTCCTCCGGTGAGGCCAAGTGGGGTCAGCTGTCGGACGTCGTGCTGCTGCTGCCGCACGGCCACGAGGGCCAGGGTCCCGACCACACCTCCGGTCGGATCGAGCGCTTCCTGCTGCTGTGCGCCGAGGGCTCGATGACGGTCGCCGTGCCGTCCACCCCGGCGAACTACTTCCACCTGCTGCGCCGCCACGCGCTCGACGGCATCCGCCGCCCGCTGATCGTCTTCACTCCGAAGTCGATGCTGCGCAACAAGGCTGTGGTCTCGGACCTGAAGGACTTCACCGAGTCGAAGTTCCACTCGGTGTTCAACGAGCCCACCTACGAGCAGGGCATCGGTGACGGCAACAAGGTCAAGCGGGTCCTGATGACCAGCGGCAAGCTCTACTACGAGCTGGTCGCGGCGAAGGCCAAGGGCAACCGCGAGGACATCGCCATCGTGCGGATCGAGCAGCTCTACCCGCTGCCCAAGTTCCGCCTCAACGAGGCACTCGCGACCTACCCCAACGCGACCGACATCGCCTGGGTCCAGGAGGAACCGGCCAACCAGGGCGCGTGGCCGTTCTTCGGCCTCAACCTCCCCGAGCTCCTCCCCGACCGCTTCACCAAGCTCCGCCGTATCTCGCGCCGCGCCATGTCGGCCCCGTCCTCGGGTTCGAGCAAGGTGCACGCGGTGGAACAGCAGGAAATCATCGACGAAGCCTTCGAGCCCACCAGCTAGTTCGCTAGTTCGTCAATGACCCGATGCCGGGTCGAATCCGCCTCTCCCCAGAGCGATTCGACCCGGCGTTCTGCTTTTCGATACCGCACGTCGCCACCATCTCACGACCTGCCGCTGTGAAGCGGTAGTTCGCGCAATGCTTGGTGCACGAGATCGACGGCTGGTATCCGAGGCTTTGCGATGATCTGCTCCATGGATGCCGGTCGAACTGCGCCGGCCACAACCGCGTCAGGCGGCAGCCGGTGTGCTTTCCAACGAAGGAGCAAGGATTGACTGGCAGGTCGACCAGCTGAGCCAGGTCGGCGCCGACGCGTCAACGGCGACGAAGTTTCGGTCAGTTCCCGGTGGTGATGCCGGTGGCGAATTTGACGACAACTTTCTCGTCGGTGATCTCCTGAACCGTGACGTTGACGCCTTCCGCGGGCTGGGTTTGCCCGGCTGGGATTGTGACCTCCTGACCGGCCACCTTCAGGGTGATCAGATTGCCGTTCACGGCAACCAGTTCGGCGTCGACGCCGAGGACGGTGGCCTTGGCGTGCACGCCGCGGGTGAAGGTGACGGTGCAGCCGCTGACGTTGCAGTCGGACTTGGTGCCCGGCCCTTCGACGGTGCAGGCGGCCACGCCGAACGAGGCGAGCAGCGCGAAAACGCAGAGGGCGATCAGCCGTCGGAGAAACATGTCGCCGAGTGTAGGGGTACCGAGCAGTCGAGGGTTGTCGCTCGGCGCGTCACCTTGGTTGCGGTGGACGGCCTGCGGCGTCGGGTTCAGGGGCATGGCCGGTGAAGATGTCGGGGCGCGATGCCGCCGTGACGCCGGGCACTCGGTCTTGCACAACGAAGCTGGCGCGAGTGTGGATGGGCGCGCCGGGGCGCCGGATATAAGGCACGACGCGGAAGTCGTTGCGCCACGATCCCTGATCGAGTTCGACGCGGACATAGCCACGTTGTGCGTTGAAGAATTTCATGTCGGGATTGGCGGCGAGCAAGTTGCGCCCGGTGGGGTTGATGTCGGCGCCGTCGCCGCCGCTTGTGATCGATGTTCCGGTGAATTCCGATGCGACGACGGGTGATTCGGGATCGGCGTAGTCGCGGCGCAGATCGGCAGCGTAGTTGTGGTGCCGGTCGCCGGTGATCACGACGAGGTTGCGCACGCCGCGGTCGGCGGCGGCGCCGAGCACGGTGTTGCGGTCGGCGACGTACCCGTCCCAGGCGTCGGTGCCGAGGTCGGTGCCGGGGCCGGGGTCGTAGTCGGATCGGCTCATCGCCACCTGATTGCCGATGATCTGCCAACGAGCCGTGGAGCCGGAGAACCCGTCCAGCAGCCAATCACGTTGCCGCGCACCGAGTATCGTGCGATCGGCTGCGAGACCGTCGGCGCAATCGGCGACGTTCTTGCCGTCGCATGCCTGCCTGCTGCGGTACTGCCGGGTGTCGAGCATGGTGATCTCCGCGAGGTCGCCGAAACCATAGCGCCGATGCAAACGCATGTTCGGCCCGGCCGGCAGCTGTTCGATCCGCAGCGGCTGGTGCTCGTACATCGCCTGGAAGGCGGCGGCGCGGCGGCGGCGGAACAGCGCAGGAATGCGATAAATGTCGAGCCCGAGCCCTGGCGCGTCGGCCGCCCAGTTGTTGTCGACCTCGTGGTCGTCCATGGTGACAAGCCAGGGGAACGCGGCGTGCGCGGCACGCAGCGGCTGCTCGGCTTTGGCCTGTGCGTAGCGCAGCCGGTAGCCGGCCAGGTCGACCGCTTCGGCACGGAACTGCGGCTCGACCGTCATGCCCTCGCGGCCACGGTTCCAGCCGCGCTCGTAGATGTAGTCACCGAGATGGACGACCAGATCGAGGTCTTCGGCGCTCATGTGTTCGTAGGCGGTGTAGAAGCCGGAAGTCCACGATTGGCAGGAGGCGAAGGCGAAACGCATGCGTGCGGTGGGCCGGCCGGGCGGCGGTGCGGTGCGCGTCCGGCCGATCGGCGAGATCGCCGATCCCGCGCGAAAGCGGTAGAAGTACCAGCGGTCCGGGGCCAATCCATGGACCTCGGGATGCACGGTGTGGGCGAGCGCGCGCGTCGCGACCGCGCTCCCCCGGGCCACCACCTGCTGGAAGTGCTCGTCATGAGCGACTTCGTATTCGACGGTCACCGGAGCAAGTGGCATTCCGCCGAGCCCGTCCGGGGCAAACGGGTCGGGCGCCAACCGGGTCCACAACACCACGCCATCGGAGGTGGGATCTCCCGACGCCACCCCCAAACTGAAAGGGTCCCCCGGCCACCGCGGCGCCCGAAACCGCCCGCTACCGGCCGACGACGCGCCGACCAGCACCGCAA
Source organism: Nocardia sp. CWNU-33 (assembly GCF_046764895.1). Taxonomy (NCBI): domain Bacteria; kingdom Bacillati; phylum Actinomycetota; class Actinomycetes; order Mycobacteriales; family Nocardiaceae; genus Nocardia; species Nocardia sp. CWNU-33. The sequence continues at coordinate 292,934 of NZ_JBKOQN010000008.1, forward strand.
CCGATCCGGCGGTGCCGAATCTCAACAGCTCCCGGCGAGACAGACCCATACGTCAGGGTATATCCGTCACCCTCGACAGCGCGGCGGCGAGAGCGGGGCTGAGCGAAAGCGCAAGGGCCACCAGGGATTCGACCAAGAGGTCCACCAGTTGGTGGCGGGAGATAGGTTCGTCGCGGAGCCAACTGAGGGTGGTTTCCTCGACGAAGGCGATCCAGCCGCGGATGGCCAGGAGCAGGCGGGGGCGGTCTGCGTCGTCGACGGGGACGGGGGCCTCGGTGAGGATGATGCCGACGATGGCGTTGCGTGTTTCCTCTACCAGGGTGACCAGCAGTGGGCTGGTGCTGGCGGGACCGCGCAGCAGCGCCAGGTAGGACGTGCGATTGTCACTGACGTAGGCGATATAGCGGTCGATCGAGTCGCGCAGCATGTCGAATGTGCCGAGCGAGCGGTCGGGAGCGACCCGTTCGAGCAGTTCGGCATTTGCGTGGTGCACGATCGCCAACTGGAAATCCTGCTTGGTCGGGAAGTAATGGAACAGCAGGCCGCGGGAGATGCCTGCCTGTTGGGCGATCTCGGTGATAGAGATGTCTTCGATAGCTCGTTCGCCAAGCATCTTGGCACCCAAGGTAATCAACTGTGTGCGGCGCTCGTCCGGGCTGAGCCGGGTGCGCTTCACGGTCTCTCCGGTGCCTTTGGTACCCACACGGCCATCTTACTGAACGACAGTCAATACTGTTGACTCATGCTCAATAAGACCGTAGTCTCGCCTATATGAGTCGCAAGGTTACAGACAAAGCTGTCGCCAACCGCCCCGCCCGTCACGTCAAGACGATCATCATCGGCAGTGGATTCGCCGGCCTCGGCCTGGCCATTCGCTTGAGCCAGCAGGGCCGCACCGATTACCTGGTGCTGGAACGCGGCAGCGATGTCGGCGGCACCTGGCGCGACAACACCTACCCGGGCGCCGCCTGCGACGTGCCTTCACACCTGTACTCGTACTCCTTCGCGCTCAACCCGGACTGGTCGCGCTCGTTCTCCAAGCAGGGCGAGATCCAGCAGTACATCCAGGGCGTCGCCAAGAAGTACAACGTGCTCGACAAGCACCTCTTCGACTGCGATGTCACCTCCGCGCGCTGGAACACCGGCACCAACCGGTGGGAGGTCGAGTCCGCGAAGGGCAGCTTCACCGCAGACACCGTGGTCTCCGCGGTCGGCGCACTGTGCGAGCCCGCGCTGCCGGACATCAAGGGCATCAACAACTTCAAGGGCGAGATCTTCCACTCCGCCCGCTGGAACCACGACGCAGATCTGACCGGCAAGCGTGTCGCGATCATCGGCACCGGCGCCTCGTCCATTCAGATCGTGCCGTCCATCGCGGCCCAGGTCGCTCACCTCGACGTCTACCAGCGCACCGCGCCGTGGCTGCTGCCCCGCATGGACCGGCCGTACACGCTGCCGGAACGTCTGGCCTTCAAGCACATCCCCGGCTTCCAGCGCCTCTCGCGCGCGGCCATCTACGCGGCCCGCGAGACCCAGGTCGTCGGCCTGGCCAAGGTCCCCGCGCTGATGCAGGCGTTCGAGCTGATCGCGAGGGCCAAGCTGAAGCTCGAGATCCGCGATCCCGAGTTGCGCGCCAAGGTGACACCGAACTTCCGGATCGGCTGCAAGCGCATGCTGATCTCCAATGAGTACTATCCCGCGCTCGGCCGCGACAACGTGGATGTGATCACCGACGGCATCGCCGAGGTGCGCGAGAATTCGATCGTCACCAAGGACGGCACCGAGCGCGAGATCGACGCCCTCATCGTGGCGACCGGCTTCCATGTCACCGATTCCCCCGCCTACAACACCATCGCGGGCAAGGACGGGCGCACCCTTTCGGAAGTGTTCGACGAGATCGGCCAGCAGGGCTACAAAGGCTCGTCCATCGCCAACTTCCCGAACATGTTCTTCCTGCTCGGGCCGAACGTCGGCCTCGGCCACACCTCGATGGTGTTCATGATCGAATCGCAGATCAACTACATCGCCGACGCGCTGGCCACGGTGGACCGGCTGGGCCTGCAGACTGTCGAGGTGCGCCGCGCCGCGCAGGACGCTTACAACGCGGAACTGAAGAACAAGCTGGAAGGCAGCGTGTGGAATACCGGCGGCTGCTCCAGCTGGTACCTGGACAAGCATGGCAACAACACCACGCTGTGGCCCGACTTCACTTTTGAATTCCGCAGGCTGACAAGAACATTCGATGTCGCTGCCTATGAAACGACAAGCGACGATTCCCGAAACGATCTGAAAGTGGTGGTCGCACAGTGAATACAGCATCGCGCAGCGATTCGATGAGGGGTGGCGGCCGGGAGACGGGTGGGCGCAACGACGCTTACTTCAAAGACAAGGTCTGTGTCATCACCGGTGCCGGCTCCGGCATCGGCCGCGCGCTCGCGGAGAACCTCGCCGGGCGCGGCGCCAAGCTCGCGCTGTCGGACATCGACACCGAGGGCCTCGCCGAAACGGTGCGCCGCTGCGAAGCGCTCGGCGCCGAGGTGAAGTCGGACCGGATCAATGTCGCCGAGCGCGAGGCCGTGCTGCTCTACGCCGACGCCGTGCGGGCGCACTTCGGCAAGGTCAACCAGGTCTACAACAACGCGGGCATCGCCTACCACGGCGAGGTGATCCGTTCGGAGTTCAAGGACATCGAACGCATCATGGACGTCGACTTCTGGGGTGTCGTCAATGGCACCAAGGCGTTCCTGCCGATGCTGATCGAGTCCGGCGCGGGCCATGTCGTCAACGTGTCCAGCCTGTTCGGCCTGATCGCGGTGCCCGGCCAGAGTGCTTACAACGCAGCCAAATTCGCGGTGCGCGGGTTCACCGAGTCGCTGCGCCAGGAGATGCTGGTCGGCAGGCACCCGGTGCAGGTGACCTGCGTGCATCCCGGCGGCATCAAGACCGCGGTGGCCCGTAACGCCACCTATGCCGAGGGCATCGACGGCAAAAACGCCGCATCGATGTTCGACAAGAAGCTGGCGATGCACACCCCGGAGATGGCCGCGCAGACCATCACCGAGGGCGTGCGCAAGGGGCACGGCCGGGTGCTGATCGGTTGGGAGGCGAAGGCGCTCGACCTGTTCGTCCGTATCACCGCCTCCGGCTACCAGCGCATCGCCGCCGTGGTGAATCGCCGGTTCCAGCTCTGATCACGAGAAGGCACAGTCGAGGAAACACCATGCGCGACATCAACCTTCCGCTGCCCGTCGCACGGGCGGTGCTGCGGCCGATCTTCCGAGTGACGCTGAACGAGCGGATGCCGTGGCGGTGGCAACGCCTGTTGCTCGATGTCGGTTCCCGCGCGCAGTTGCTGCCCGCGGGAACTGCCGTGCGCAAACTGCGCCTCGGCGGCAGGCCCGCCGAGCAAATCTCGGCGGGTTCGCAATCTCCGCGCGGCGCGACGGCGCGGGGCGCGATCCTCTACCTGCACGGCGGCGGCTACGCGGTCGGTTCGCTCGCGACGCACCGTTCGCTCGCCGCCCGACTTGCACACGAAACCGGCTGCACCGTCTACGTTCTCGACTACCGGCTGGCGCCGGAGCACCCGTTCCCCGCCGGGCTCGACGACGCCGAGTTGGCGTTCCTCGAGCTGGTCGAGAGCGTGGGCTACCGTCCCGACAACATCGCCCTCGCCGGTGATTCGGCAGGCGGCGGGTTGTCGCTTGCCACGGCCCAGCGCCTGCTCGCCCAGCACGGGCACACGCCCGCTGCGCTCGGACTGATCGCGCCATGGGCCGATCCGAACCAGATCCCCGAGCGCCACCGCGACCTGGTGATCAACAAGCCGTGGTCGCGGGCATGCGCTGCCGCCTATCTCGGCAACGGCGATTCGACAGACCCCGGTTACGCCCCGCTGACCGGCGAGCTGCGCGGCCTGCCGCCGACGTATGTGCAGGTCGACACGAGCGAGCTGCTGTACAGCCAATGCACCGAGTTGGTCGCCGCACTGCGGGCCGCAGGCGTGCAGGTGCGGTTCGCCGAGACGCAGGGACTGTGGCACGTCGCGCAGTTGCAGGCCTCGCTCGCCGCGCCTGCCGCGGCGGCGCTGACCGAACTGGCCGAATTTCTGCGCGAAGCGATCCAACCGACGTCCGCTCGCGACCTAGGATAAGCAGCCGCCTCGTCGTCCCCGACCCCCGCAAAGCCGAGGACGGGCCGAGTCCGGCTGCGTACGATTAAGGCCTCGATCGGCCGCTATTTTCGAGCCAGATCACTTTTCGGTGGTCGAGGGAATGGCCCGGTCTCAGGTGTCGTAGATTACTGGCGAGTAAAACCACGTGGAAGGGCACTGATGCGAGAGTTCGAAGTCCCGGCTTCCTACACCATTCCGGAAGACGCGAACAATTCCGATAACGTCTTCCGGCACGCCGAGCAGTCGCCGGGCGCGGTGCTCTTCAACATTCCGAACGGCAACGGCGGATTCGCCGATGTGACCGCCGCGGAATTCGCGAAGACCGTCACCAGCGTCGCCAAGGGCTTCATCGCCTCGGGCATCGAACTCGGCGACCGCGTCGCCATCATGGCCCCGACCCGCTACGAGTGGGCCGTGCTCGACTTCGCCATCTGGGCTGCCGGTGGCTGCACCGTCGCCATCTACGACAGCTCCGCGCCCGAGCAGGCCAAGTGGATCCTGCAGGACTCCGCCACCAAGCTGCTCGTGCTCGACAGCGACAAGCACCGCGCGGTCATCGACGAGATCGATGCGGGCGCACTGACCGATCTGAAGGAAACTCTGCAGATCGACAAGGGTGCAATCGAGGAGCTCACCACTCGCGGCGCCGACCTGGACGACGAGGCCGTGCACGCGCGCCGCGCACAGGTCAACGCGGCCTCGCCCGCGACCCTGATCTACACCTCCGGCACCACCGGTCGCCCCAAGGGCGTCATGCTCTCGCACTCGAATCTCTACGCCGAGTCGAAGTCCGACCGTATCGCGCTGAGCAAGTACGTCACCGCCGGCAAGAAGACGCTGATGTTCCTGCCGCTTGCGCACGTCTTCGCGCGCGGCGTCACGCTGGCCGCCTTCGACGCCAAGGTCATCGTCGCCTTCACCTCCGACTGGTCCACCCTGGTCGACCAGTTCGGCAGCTACCGCCCGCACTTCATCCTCGCGGTGCCGCGCGTGTTCGAGAAGGTGTTCAACAGCGCGAAGCAGAAGGCGCACGACGGCGGCAAGGGCAAGATCTTCGACACAGCCGCCGAGACCGCCATCGCCTGGAGCGAGTCGCTGGACAACGGTGGCCCCGGCCTGGTGCTGAAGCTCAAGCACACGCTGTTCGACAAGCTGGTCTACAGCAAGCTTCGCGTCGCGCTCGGCGGACAGTGTGAGGCCGCGGTATCCGGCGGTGGACCGCTCGGCGCACGTTTGGGCCACTTCTTCCGCGGCGTCGGCGTCACCATCTACGAGGGCTACGGGCTCACCGAGACCACCGCGGCCATCACCGTGAACACGCCGGAGAACATCCGGGTCGGCACCGTCGGCAAGCCGACCGAGGGCCACGCCATCAAGATCGCCGAGGACGGCGAGCTGCTGCTGCGCGGTTCGGTGGTGTTCAACGGCTACTGGGGCAATGCCACGGCCACCGAGGAAGCGTTCGCCGACGGCTGGTTCAAGACCGGCGACCTCGGCGCGATCGATGCCGACGGCTACCTCACCATCACCGGCCGCAAGAAGGAAATCATCGTCACCGCGGGCGGCAAGAACGTCTCCCCCGGGCTGATGGAGGATTCGCTGCGGGCGCATCCGCTGATCAGCCAGGTGATGGTCGTCGGTGATGGCCAGCCGTTCATCGGCGCGCTGATCACCCTCGATCCGGAGGCGCTTCCGGGCTGGAAGGAACGCCACAACCTGCCCGCGGACACCCCGATCGAGAAGCTGATCGAGAACGCCGAGCTGGTCGCGGAGGTCGATGCGGCGATCGCCGACACCAACAAGAAGGTGTCGCACGCCGAGGCGATCAAGAAGATCCGCATCCTGCCCGTCGACTGGACCCAGGAGACCGGCGAACTGACCCCGAAGATGTCGCTCAAGCGCGCGGTGGTCATGAAGCAGTACGCCACCGAGGTGGAGAAGATCTACGGCTGAGGTAGTTTCAGACGAAGTGTGGCCCGCGCAGATACCTGTCGCGGGCCACGCTTTTTGGGCGGCGTCAGCGGTGTGGCGGCCGGCTGGAGTCGAATGCCTCGGCGGCCTTGTCGAGCGGCACCGAGACAGCCGCGCCGAGACACCGATCGCGACGGTGAGATAGGCCGGGTGTGTGAGCTGCTCGCGGAGCGCTGCCGGACGCGTTGGGCCGGGCGGCAGCGTCTTTCGCCTAGGGAAGGCACTGGCCCACACATCTGTGTGGGTGAAACCGGCCCGAGTGACGCGGAAACCGACACTCACCCTGAACTGGTGTGAGTGGAGGACGTCCGAGAAGGACGGTGTCCACCGATCTCACCGATCGGGAGACACGCTGTGGTCGGGGAGCTTGTCGAGGAAGTCGGCGATCAGCGGCGCGATGTCACCCAGGTGCGTTTCCAACGCGAAGTGACCGGTGTCGAAGAGGTACAACTCGGCATCTGGGAGATCGGCGAGGTAGGCGTGCGCCCCGGGAGCGGGAAAGAAGGGGTCGTTCGCGCCCCAGGTGATCAGGGCCGGTGGGGTGTACTTGCGCAGCCAGGCCTGCCATTCCGGATAGGCGGCGACGTTGGACTTGTAGTCGAAGGCCAGGGCAACCTGTGCTGCCTTGCGGCCGGGCAGGTCTAGGAAGTGCTGATCGAGGGTCCAGGACTCCGGCGAGATCACGGCGGGGTCTGCGACGCCGTGCTCGTACTGGCCGCGGGTGCCTTCCAGCGTGAGCAAGCCGCGAATGGTGTCCTCGGCGCCCGCCTGCTCCGGTGTCAATGCGGTGAATTCCTTTGCGCCATCGGACAAACCTGCCTCGTAGGCATTGCCGTTCTGCACCACGAGGCCCGCGATCCACTCCGGGTGGCGCGTAGCGATGCGGAAGCCGACGGGAGCGCCGAAGTCGAAGACATACATCGCGAAACGGCGCAGGCCGAGGCGTTCGACGAAGCCCTCCACCACGTCGGCGAGCCGATCGAAGGTGTACTCGAAATCGGCTGGGGAGACGGTGTTGCCGAAACCGGGGTAGTCGGGGGCGATCAGCCGGTATCGGCTGCCGAGCACGTCGATCAGCCTGCGGAACTGGTGCGAGGCGGAGGGAAAGCCGTGCAGTAGCAACAGCACCGGCGCGTCGGCGTGGTCCGGGATCGACTCCCGGTAGAAGACCTGGACTCCGGCGACATCGGTGCTGCGGTACTCGACTCGAGGCAAGGCGTTCATCTGTTCACATGCTTTCTTGATGAGATGTGCATTAGTTTTAGCTCGAGGCATACTAATGTGTCAATTCTTTGGAGTAGCATTAGAATCATGAGCGATTCCACCCCGCTGATCGGCGAGCCACTGGCACTGGACTTGGTCAACACCGCACCGGACGGGCCCGACCTGCTCGGCACGCCGGAGCAACTGGCGAAGTGGCTTGCGCGGCAAGCAGATCGGTTGCACGGCGTCGGGATCGAGCAGCCGACCGCGACCGACCTGATTGCCGTCCACGCAGTCCGCGAAGACACTGCCGCCGCGCTGGAGGCCATATTTGCTGGGCAGCAGCCGCCCACCGCCGCCCTGCGTGGATTGGAAAAAGCCCAGGCCGCGGCGCCGCTCATCCGAGAGCTGACCTGGAACGGCGACGCCGTGGTCGCGACCGCTCGCCGCGACGGCCCACTCGGCGCTGCCGCCGCGGCGGCGCTGGCCGAGTCCGCCATCGACCTGCTCACCGACCCATCGATCGACAAACTCAAGCGCTGCGAAGCCGACGACTGCGTGCTGCTGTTCCTGCCCACCCACCCTCGTCGGCGCTGGTGTTCGGCACAGCGATGCGGCAATCGGGTGCGTGTCGCCCGCTACTACCAGCGGCACAAGCCTGAGGGCTCGGCGAACTGAATCCACTCGGGCCTCGCGAAACACCGGGTGTACAGCGACACAGCCGGCCGGGATACGTCACCGAGTGGTCATACTTTTGTCGTAAATCCGGCAGTAGGCTCGCTTCATGGCCGACCTGCGGGTACAGCGTGTAATAGCGGGGATCGTTTCGGCCGGGCTGGCACTCGGCGTCGCCGAACTGCTCGCCGCCTTCATGGGTCCCGAACGCGCACCGCTGGCCGCCCTCGGCAACACCGTCGTCGACCACACTCCCGATGGCCTGCGCGAATGGGCGATCTCCACCTTCGGAACCAACGACAAGACGGTGCTGTACCTCTGCATGGCGGCGGTCGCGATCATGGCCGCCGCAGGCGCGGGCGCGATCGAGCGCACCACCCGGGCCGCAGGCTCCATCCTGCTTGCCCTCTTCGGTCTCCTTGCCGCCGTAATCGCCGCCGATCGCACCGGCTTCGCGGGCGCTATTCCCACCGTAATCGGCGTCGCCGCAGGCATTTACGCATTGCGAGTGCTGACCCGGCGCATCGACGAGGCCGCCGAATCGATCGCCCCCGAATCTTCCTCGGCCGCCATCGGCGCCTCCGGACGCACCCCGGGCGCCGGTAGCCCAACCAGTTCGGCAGATCCCGCCTCAACCGAGCAAAATGACCACGCCGCAACACAATCCACAGATCTCACCGGCGCAGCTACTCCGCCCGGATCCAGCATGCGGTCGGTGAATGCGCGCACAGACGATGCCGGACGCACCGGGCTGGGTGCAGCGACGACCTCGGAGCGGCGGCAGGTATTGCGCGGGCTTGCCATGACCGGCGGGTTGGCGGTGCTCGCCGGAGTGGGTGGGCGGTTGCTCGGTGCTCAGCGACACGATGTTTCGGGTGAGCGGGCCGGGGTGCAATTGCCGGAACCGATCGAGCCGCAAGCGCCGCTCGCGCCAGGTGTGGACCTACGCTTGCCGGGGCTGACACCGTATGTGACGTCGAATACCGACTTCTACCGCATCGACACCGCGCTGATCGTTCCACAGGTGTCCATCGATGATTGGTCGCTGCGCATCCACGGCATGGTGGATCGCGAAATCCACATCACCTGGGCCGATCTTGCGAATCGGACGGCTGTCGAAAGCCTGGTGACCTTGGCCTGCGTCTCGAATCCGGTCGGTGGCGATCTGATCGGCAATGCCCGCTGGCGCGGTTACCGCCTCGACGCGCTGCTCGCCGAGGCGAGCCCGCATCCCGATGCCGACATGGTGCTCTCGCACAGCATCGACGGCTTCACCGCGGGCAGCCCGCTTGCCGTCCTCACCGACGGCCGCGATGCCCTGCTCGCCGTCGGCATGAACGGCGAACCGCTACCGGTCGCGCACGGCTATCCGGCCCGGCTCGTGGTGCCCGGCCTCTACGGCTACGTCTCCGCCACCAAATGGGTCACCGAACTCGAGGTCACCCGATTCGACCGCGCCACCGCCTACTGGACCCGCCGCGGGTGGTCGGCCTACGGCCCGATCAAGACCGAGTCTCGCATCGATACCCCGCGATCCCGAGCCCGTATCAAGGCGGGCCCCACCCCGATTGCTGGCGTCGCCTGGGCCCAGCACCGCGGCATCAGAGCCGTGGAGATCCAAATAGACAACGGCGACTGGCAACCCGCCCGCCTGTCCACCGAACAGTCCATCGACACCTGGCGCCAATGGGTCTACGACTGGAACGCCACCCCCGGCACCCACACCCTCCGCGCCCGCGCCACCGACGGCACCGACGGCACCGGCGAAACCCAAACCGCCGACCGCCGCGACGTAGTCCCCGACGGCGCCACCGGCTACCCCACCATCACCGTCCAGGTGGGCTGATCGCGACGCACTCTGCCCGCTGAGCACTGCGAGTACGCCTCCCCGATCCGCGCGTGCTTTCCGTCGGCGTCGTCGTCCGGGATTAGGATCCGACGTGGTATCCGTTGCTGGTCCCAAGGAGCGCAGCATGTCCGCCGTATTCGATTGGGCGCGCGAAGAGAACCTGCAGCCAGAACTGATCACGGTGGAGATCTGGAAACAACTTCCCGAAGAATTCTGCCGCCTTGTCGAGGTCGTGAACGGTGATGCGGTCCGCGCGGAATCACCGAGTCGTCCGCAGCAGACAGCGACGTACAAAATTGCCGACATGGTGGACAGAGCCATCAATGAACACGTCGACCAATACCGGGATGAATGTCTGGACATAAGCATTGATTTCGATGTTCTGCTATGGGAGACGCCACGAACAACCATCAGGCGGCCCGATATCGCCATCTACGATTGCGCGCCTTCGGATCTCCGACCGTTGCCCGCTCACCTGGTGAAACTTGCTATCGAGATCGTGTCCCCGGGTAACACTCAGGTGGATCTGATAGAGAAGAAGGCCGAGTACGCCATCGCCGGTATCCCGTGGTATTGGATTGTCAGAGTTGTCGACAACCACGTCTCCGTCGTCGATATCTTCGTTCTCGATCATGCATTCGGCCACTATCGACCTCATGCCCAGTTGACGCCAGGCGGGCCTCGAACGACTATCGACCTGCCGATTCGAATGTCGATCGACTGGGATCGACTTACTGGGCTCGCGCGCTGACATTGCAGTGCCCCGTGCGCGATTGCTCACGGGGCACACGCAAATCAGGCCGCGACGGTGTCGGCTTCGACGGGTGCGGACTTGGGGCCCGCGGTGGCGCCGTCACCGTGGCGGATGAACAGCGCCGAGGCGATGACGCCGATCAGCAGGATGCCCGCGGGGAGCAGGATGGATTGGCCGAGGGCGGTGCTGAAGGCGTCCTTGACCACCTCGGGGACCGGGCCGCCGGCACCCTCGGTGACCTTGCCGCCGTGCAGGCCGTTGGCGGTCATTCGCGCGGCGACCAGAGCGCTGATCGCGGCGCTGCCGAGCACCGAGCCCACCTGACGGGTGGTGTTATAGACGCCCGCGCCCGCGCCCGCCAACTGCACCGGCAGGTTGTGGGTCGCGGTCGAGGCCAGCGGCGCCCAGATGCAGGCGTTGGCGACGCCTGCGAGTGCGGCCGACAGCAGGAACCACACGATCGACGAGTGCGGTGTCATGACGGCCGCGAACCAGAAGACCGAGGCCGCGAAACCGATGAAGCCGATGGTCGGCACGATGCGCGGATGGAACCTGTCGGAGTACTTGCCGATCACCGGCGCGAAGATACCGGTGACGATGGCCATCGGCGCAAACACCAAGGCGGACCTGGTCGGTGACATCTCGCGCACCGCCTGCAAGTAGAAGTACGACGGCACCATCATCGAGGTGACCGCGGCGCCCATCGAGGCGATGGCCAGGTTGGACAGCCCGAAGTTGCGGTCGCGGAACAGGCGCAACGGCAGCAGCGGCTCACCGGTATTGCGCGCCTGGTTAACCACGAAGGCCACCAGCACCAGCGCACCGGCGCCGATCATCAGCCAGATGCGCAACGACCAGTCGTAGGTATTGCCCTCCTGGATTCCGAACACCAGCAGGAACAGACCGACTCCACTGAGCAGCACGCCGGGAATGTCGAACTTGTGCTCGTTCGTCGGCAGCGCGGGCACCAGCGAGACCGCCAGCGCAAAGGCGACGATGCCGACCGGGACGTTGACGATGAAGATCCACTCCCAGCCGAGGCCGTCGACCAGCACGCCACCGAGGATCGGACCGACGAGGGTAGCGAGTCCGGCGACGCCGCCCCACAGACCCATGGCCGCGCCGCGCTTGTCCGGCGGGAAGGTCCTGGTGATCACGGCCATGGTCTGCGGCGTCATCAGCGCGGCGCCGAGGCCCTGCACGGCGCGCGCGGCGATCAGCATGGTGATGGTTCCGGACAGACCGCACCACAGCGACGCGGCGGTGAAGACCGCGAGTCCGATGAGATACATGTTCTTGGGGCCGTAGCGATCACCGAGACGGCCGGTGACCAGCAGCGGCACCGCGTAGGTGAGCAGGTAGGCGCTGGTGACCCAGATGACCTGGGAGATATCGGCGCCGAGGTCGACCATGATGGCCGGGTTGGCGACCGCGACGATCGTCATGTCCAGCAGGATCATGAAGAAGCCGACGACGAGCGCGAAGAGCGCCAGCCACGGATTACGTTGGGTGGACATGGTTTTCGTTCCTATCTCGGAAGTCTCTGGATGACGAAGCTTCGATGAAATGACTGGTTCACGGCGACGGGCTCGTCCGCGCCACGGGCCGCGGCACCGGCGGCAGGACGGCTTCCGCGGTTTCGGACCAAGCATGCTGATGGTCGGAGATCCGGGCACCGGTCGCCGGATCGAATTCCTCCCATTCCATCTCACCGCTGTCGAGCTCGGCGGTGAGGTCGTTGACCCAGGCGATCTCGGCGGCGACGGTGGCGCGCAGGTACGGGAGCACGATCCAATAGCGGCGCGGCACCGCGTTCATGCCTGCCCATCGGCCGATCATCTCGATGTCGGCCAGGTCGTGCTCCAGGTGCTCCACACGCTCCCGCAGCAGCGCGAGCACGTCCGCCTTCGGCAGGTTGTGCGCCTCCGCGAGCGCAACGGGGAACATCGGATATTCCGGTGCGGGATTGCGCAGAATTTCGGTGATCCTGGTGCGCAACGCCGTTCGGCCGCTATCGCTGATTCGATAGGTGGTTCGCTCCGGTCGATTACCCGCTCGGTCGACGCTTTCCGCCGACACCAGTTCCTGATCGGCCAGCCGCGCGACCGTGTGATACAGCGAGCCCGGCCGCACCTTCACCAGCCGGTCTTCGCGGCGGGCGATCAGCAATTGGAACATCTCGTAGGGATGCATGGGCCGCTCTTCGAGCAGTGCGAGCACGGCGATCGCCAGGGGCGTCACCGCGGAGCGCGCCTGCTGACCCATCTGGTTACCTCCTACTGATTCTCGAGACCACGCACAGTAGTCGTGGCTACCGACATGCTCCCTGTTGTAATATTCCACGTGGAATATACGGCGCGGAACAGCGCGGTCGCAAGACGCCTCGGTCGATCGGAAATGTGATCGGCGACATAGCGGATACGGCGACAGTGATCACCGAACGCGATGATCAGGCCCAAGTCGAACCAGGTGGTCAGGTGCGGGTGTCCACTCCGAGTGGGCGGCAATAGTCGAGCGGCGGCAATCCACCGAACGCGATCCGGGAGCTACACCAGACGGAAATTACAGAGCGTGGCTATCGAGCCAGTCGCGCGCCACATCCGCGGGGACCGCACCACCGCGGATCCGGCCGATCATGGCGACGAGGTCATCGGTGGTCAGCTCGCCCGCAACGTAGTTCAGCTTCCGGATCTGACGGTCGCCGAGCTCGCCCTTGCGGTACACGGCCAGCACATTCTCCGCGCGAAATGCGTAGTCGTCGTCGGAAAGGACAGCCAGGCCGTCGGTCGCTCCAGGAACGAGTGCGGGCGGCCCGCCCAGGATTCCGGCCTGGACCTCGCCGTCCAGCAAGGCTTTTCGCAGGGCGGCGGCATCGGGGAACAGCTTGGTCCGGGCGAAGCCGCAGCCCGAAACCCGCAGCGTATCGGTGGACGCGCGCAACACCTCCGGCACCGGAGCCACTCCGACCTCGAGTTCGCCGCAGCGGGCCGCGAGATCGCCGATCGACCGGACTCGATCGCGGGTCGCCGCCGCCTCGGTCCGCAGCATTCGCGGTCGCATGTCCGTGCCGTCGGCAGGATCCGACACCGCGAGCCCCTCGGGCAGCGACCCGCTCACCGCCTTGGGCACCGACGGTTCGGTCACCCCGCCGGTCGCCACCTCGGTGGCATCCGCCGGCTTGCGCGCCTTCGAATTGGCATCGAGAAATGCGAGCAATTCGCCGGTGTGTTCACCGACCACCGTGACGGTGCCCGCGTCCAATGCGGCGAAATAGTCGACGCGATTGCCGAGATGCGGTGCGACGGAGGTGGACACGCCGGTACGGGAGAGTGCTCCGGAATAGATTTGCGCAAGCAGATTTGATTCCATCGAATCGCCCGCGCCGACCACTATTGTGGGGCCCTGGTCATCGTTTCCACAGGAAACGGCCAGCGTGACGGCCGCGACGACCAAACCTCGAGCCAGCACTCGCCTCGACACGGCCAGCAACATCCGGCGACACCAACTCTCCGTAGCCAACAGGAACACCACGAACCGGGCAGTATGAACAACAACCAGAATGTACCGGTGGCCGTTGAGGCACGGCCCGTCGCACCGCTCGCCCTTGCCGGAAGGACCCCAGTGAAAACCACGATCTCCCCCGATGCCGCGCGGCACGGGCGGTCGGCGCTGCGCATGGCGCTGCGCGCGACCCGGTTCCTCGTCGCCGCCGCAGCGCTGGCCGCCGCCATGATCCTGTCCGCATGTGGCAATTCCGACCCGCTCGCGGCAACGGGCAGCTGCGAGGGGGACGGGCTGACCGTCGGCTCCGCCAACTTCCCCGAGTCCGAGACTGTCGCCAATGTATATGCGGAAGTGCTGCGGGCCAACGGATTCAAGGTGGACACCCGACTCAATATCGGCAGCCGCGAGGCCTACATCCCGGCGCTGCGCCAGTGCGCCATCTCGGTGATCCCGGAGTACAACGGCAACCTGCTGCAATACCTGGACAAGGGCGCGGCCGCGACCAGTTCCACCGACATCGACACCGCACTCACCAAGGCGCTCGGCGCCGATCTGGCCATCGGCACCCCGGCGCCCGGCCAGGATTCCGACGCCGTCGTCGTCACCAAGGCGACCGCCGAGCGTTGGAACCTGCGCACCATCGCCGATCTGGCCGCGCATTCGGCCGAGGTGAAGTTCGGTGCGCCCGCCGAGTTCCAGGAGCGCGCAGGCGGACTGCCCGGATTGAAGAAGAACTACAACCTCGACATCGCCGCGAACAACTTCGTGCCGATCGCCGACGGCGGCGGGCCCGCCACGGTGCGCGCGCTGGTCGACGGCCAGGTGACCGCGGCCAACGTTTTCACCACCTCGCCCGCGATCGCGCAGAACAACCTTGTGGTGCTGGAGGATCCGAAGCACAACTTCCCGGCCCAGAACGTGGTCCCGCTGTTCAATGCGGCCAAGAAATCGGATAAGTCGCTCGCCGCGCTCAACGCCGTTTCCGCGAAGTTGACCACCGACGAACTGATCAAACTCAACGAAGCGGTCTCCGGTAGCAGCAAGACCGAGCCCAAGGCCGCCGCCGCGGCATGGGTCGCCGCCCAGGGACTGAATAAGCCGACCGGATAAGCGGTGGCCGCGCCTGTGCTCGTCCGTGTGCGGGGCAGGCCCCGCCGCGCCGAACACAGGAGTACGCGTGTCCGATATCGAATTCAGCGGTATCAGCAAGACCTATCCGGACGGCACCCATGCCGTCACCAATCTCGACCTGCGCATCGAATCGGGATCGTTCACCGTGTTCGTCGGTCCGTCCGGCTGCGGTAAGACAACTTCGATGCGGATGATCAACCGGATGATCCGCCCGACCGGCGGCACGATCACCATTGCCGGGCAGGATATTTCGACAGTCGATCCGGTCGAGCTCCGGCTCGGTATCGGGTACGTCATCCAGAGCGGCGGGCTGCTGCCGCACCGGACCGTTGTCGACAATGTCGCGACGGTGCCGGTGCTGCGTGGCGATTCGCGCCGCGCCGCGCGTGCGGCGGCGCTCGACGTGCTGGACCGGGTGGGTCTGGACCGCTCGCTGGCCGGGCGGTATCCGGCCCAGCTCTCCGGTGGGCAACAGCAGCGCGTCGGGGTGGCGCGGGCGTTGGCCGCCGACCCGCCGGTGCTGCTGATGGACGAGCCGTTCAGCGCCGTCGACCCGGTGGTGCGTGCCGAACTGCAAGTCGAAATGCAAAGGCTGCAGGCCGAATTGCACAAGACCATCGTGTTCGTTACCCACGACATCGACGAGGCGATCACCCTCGGCGATCGGGTCGCGGTCTTCGGTCGCGGCGGCGTGCTGCAGCAATACGATCCGCCGCAACACGTCCTCGCCCAGCCCGCCACCGACTTCGTCGCCGACTTCGTCGGCCGCGATCGCGGCTATCGCGGCCTGTCCTTCCGCACCGCGAACAACGTTCCGCTGCACGAGATCCGGACCGCGACCGCCGATGAGGTGGTGAAACTGCGGCTGGAACGCGGCGACTGGGTGCTGGTGATCGACACGGACAAGCGGCCGGTCGGCTGGGTCGATGTGACAGGGGTCGAGGCGGTGCGCGCCGGAAGGGAACTGCACAACAGCATGTCGGCGGGGGGCTCGCTGTTCACGCCGTCGGGCGACCTGCGCCAAGCGCTCGACGCGGCCATTTCCTCACCGGCTGGAGTCGGTGTCGCCGTGGATGATTCGGGGGCGGTCCGCGGCGGGGTGCTCGCCACCGAGGTCCTCGAGCAACTGGCAGGCCAACGGGCCGCCGAAGACGCCGAACGCAATCGGCACTACTTCGAACAAGAAGCCGCGCAATGAGTACCGCACCGAACGTCGCGTCGGTCTCGCCCCGCCGGCGGGAGGCGGTCTCGTGAAGTACTTGATCGACAACTTCTCGGAGATCATGGGGTTCACCAAGACTCACCTGTACTTGGCGCTGGTACCGCTGGCGCTGGGTTTGGTGATCGCGATTCCGGTGGGGGCGTTGGTTCGTCGGGTGTCCTGGCTGCGGCGTGTCACTGTGACGGCGTCGAGCCTGGCCTACACGGTGCCATCGTTGGCATTGTTCGTGATCATCCCGCCGCTGGCCGGGATTTCCACCATCGATCCGATGAATGTGATCATCGCACTCACGGTGTATTCGACTGCGCTGCTGGTGATTGCGGTGCCGACGGCACTGGATTCGGTGCCGGCCAACGTGATCGATGCCGCGGATGCCGTCGGATTCGGTCCGTTGCGACGGACCTTGACCGTCGATATGCCGCTTGCCGTACCGGTTTTCATATCCAGTCTCCGAGTGGTGGTCGTCTCCAATATCGCCATGGTTTCGGTCGGCGCCCTGATCGGTGTCGGCGGCCTCGGCAAGCTGTTCACCCAGGGCTACCAGCGCGACTATCCGGACGAGATCATCGCGGGCATCATCGTGACCCTCGCGCTGGCCTTGATCTTCGACCGGCTGGTGTACGCGCTCGGCCGCTGGTCGACGCCATGGGCGCGCGCCGACGCCAGGGCCTCGAAAGCGAAAGGCGCTGCCTCATGAACCTTTTCCTCGACGCCTGGCACTACCTCACCGACGGCGCGAACTGGAGCGGGCCGACCGGCATTCAGCACCGTATCGCCGAACATCTGTGGTACAGCTTCCTCGCGGTCGCCGCGTCGGCCGTCGTCGCCGTGCCGCTCGGTCTGATCATCGGCCACACCAAGCGCGGTGCGGCCGTGCTCGTCGGCTTCGCCAACGCCATGCGCGCCCTGCCGACCCTCGGCCTGCTCACCTTCCTGGTGCTGCTGATGGGCCTCGGCCTTGTCCCACCGCTGCTGGCCCTCGTCACCGTCGGCATCCCGCCGCTGCTCGCCGGCGCCTACGCCGGAATCGCCAATGTCGCTACGGATGTGGTCGACGCCTCCCGCGCCATGGGGATGACCGAAACCCAGATCCTGTTCCGGGTGGAAGTCCCCAACGCACTGCCGATCCTGCTCACCGGTCTGCGCGGCGCGACCCTCCAGGTAGTGGCCACCGCGACCATCGCCGCCTACGTCAACCTCGGCGGCCTCGGTCGCTACATTTTCGACGGCATCGGTCTCTACCGCTACGACCGCGTTCTCGTCGGAGCCCTGCTGGTGGCTGTGCTCGCCATGTTCCTCGACGGCCTGCTCGCCTTCACGGTCTGGGCAAGCGCGCCGGGAACCGGCCGCCTGCGACGCTCGAATCAGGTCACGGTGACACCGGCGGGCATCCTGCAGACCGCGGACTGAGTTTCCTTTCCCCGAACACATGCGAAGGCGCCCCGCTCGAGATGGGTGAATTCAAGGGGTCGTCGCAACACTGCCTGCTTTTAGCGGGTAAGTAGATCACGCAGACGCTCGGCTGGGGTTTCCCAGTCGAGCGTTTTGCGTGGACGATCGTTGAGTTGGTGAGCGACG
>NZ_JBKOQN010000080.1:0-7325 GCF_046764895.1 Nocardia sp. CWNU-33
GATCTGGATCGATAGCTGTACCGCCGGACCGGCTGGAAGATGCTCGCGGACTACCCCGGCCGGCTGATCAACTTCGACCTCCTTTCGACGGGAGGGCGGTCTCCTGACAACTGCACACGCCTCACCTTCTATCGCCGGACGCGCCCGCGCCGCAACCGCCGATGGCGCCGCTGCAAATGCTGACACCTCCGCCCGCTCGGCAGCCGGCACCCGGCACGAACACACCTACCGGGGCACTCGTCCCACCCCCGCCAGGCCCTGCTCGAGACACACCCATCATCCCCAGCTCGTAACGGCCATGCGCGCGTCCGACGCGGAAGGTTCCACCGTAGTGCCAGAGCGCATCTGAGAACTCTGGGTTCGGTCGGCGTGTGACAGCATCCGCGCAGGCCGTGACCCAACCGCAAGGGCGCCACCGAGTTCGGGGACGGAGCAACCCGAACGCACGTCATCACAGAAGTCTCAGGTCCCTGAGTTCCAGATCTCCAGAAGGGATTACAGCAATGGTAGGTACGACGAATGAGAACGGTGTCGAGGACGGCTGGGGAAAGGTCGCCGACGCGTGCCGCGCGAACTTCGATGGAAACCCGGCGAATTGGGCGCGGCGTGCTGCGTCTACGTGGGCGGCCGCCGTGTCGTCGACCTGTGGGACGGTGTCGCCGGTCGCGAGGCGGATGGCCTCGCCGATCGTGAGGTGAACCGGCCGTGGGACGAAGACACCACCGTGTCGCCTCCACGACGAAAGGCGCACCGCGATCTGCGCCCATATGCTGGCGCCGCACGGTGAGTTGGATCTGGACGCCCCGGTGGTCGAATACTGGCCGGAGTTCGGCGTCAACGGTAAGGACCGGATCTCGGTGCGCTGGTTGCTGTCCCACCAGGCCGGTCTGCCCGTCGTCGACGGACCGCTGCCCTTCGAGCAGGCGTGCGCCTGGGACCGATCATCCGTGCACTCGAAGCGCAGCGGCCGCTGTGGCAGCCGGGCACGGAGCACCTCTACCACGGCGTCACGTTCGGATTTCTGGTCGGGGAGGTCGTGCGGCGGATCTCCGGCAAGTCGCTCGGCACGTTCTTCGCGGACGAGGTGGCTGCTCCGCTGGGACCGAGTGCCTGGATTGGGCTGCCCGAGGAACACGCTGCCGATGCTCGGACCGGGATCGTTCGGCCACCCTGGCTCCGGCGGTAGTCCGAAGGCGACGCTCATCGACTGAATCTGGGGTGAACATCCGCCCGCCGAGGCGGCGAGTGCCTTGCACCGCTTGGTTTCCCGGCTGCGGAAGGTGTTGCCGGAAGGGTTGTGCACCAGACCACGCTGCGACAGCCGCGCAAACGCGAGGCGGAAACCCCCTTGTCTTCGCGCACCAGCCTCGTCTCGA
The DNA here is from genome assembly GCF_046764895.1 of Nocardia sp. CWNU-33. Taxonomy (NCBI): domain Bacteria; kingdom Bacillati; phylum Actinomycetota; class Actinomycetes; order Mycobacteriales; family Nocardiaceae; genus Nocardia; species Nocardia sp. CWNU-33. The sequence continues at coordinate 1,377 of NZ_JBKOQN010000080.1, forward strand.
CCGGACAACGCTCCGTGCACGTTCAGTGGAGCGTTTCGTGCTCGGCACGGATGTGGCGGCCTCGGGCCATGCCTAGCGTTATCACCATGAACATCAAGACCGAAACCACCACCGACATCAACGTTCACCTCGAGGTGGCCGACCCCGAGGCCACCGAGGCCATCTACGCCGCCGCCTTCGGGCTGGGTGACAAGCTGAAGTTCCGGGCCTCGCAGGCGCCAACGACCGGCTTCCGCGGGTTCATGCTGTCGCTGGTGGTGTCCCAGCCCAGCGGCGTCGACAGCCTTGTCAGCACCGCGCTCGAGGTCGGCTTCACGACACTCAAACCGGCCAAGAAGAGCTTCTGGGGTTACGGAGGCGTCCTCCAGGCTCCGGACGGGACGATCTGGAAGATCACGACCTCGCAGAAGAAGAACACCGGCCCGACCACCCGTGACATCGACGACTTCGTACTGCTGCTCGGCGTCGAGGACGTCAAGGCCAGCAAGCAGTTCTACATCGACCATGGCTTGACCGTGGCGAAAAGCTTCGGCAGCAAGTACGTCGAGTTCGCGACCCCGGGGTCGACGGTCACGCTGGCGATGTACCCGCGCCGTGCCGCCGCCAAGGACGCCGGCGTCTCCCCCGAAGGCACCGATTCGCACCGGATCGTCATCGGCGGTACTGCCGGTTCCTTCACCGACCCGGACGGATTCGTGTGGGATTCCACGGGCGCCTGAATTCGGGTGCAAACCTCACACGAGACCGTTCATGTCGTTCCTCCTCGACTGCACCGCGTCGGACGGCATAGCTGCCTGTGCCGGCGCTCGTTTCCAGACATGACTGTCAGCATTGCCAGCACCCAGCCGGTTGTCTTGGAGAAATGTTCCCGTTCTGGCGGTCGGCATCGCGAGGATCGCTGTCGGTCGAGCACATTGGCTCGGTTTCACGCCCTGGGCGCGTACTCCGGGGCGGCCCACGCGACGGGGTCGACCGCCAGCCACGGCGCGACCGCAAGGGCCGTTGGTGTCAGCCCGGCGAAGGTCATGGCATCCCGATAGAGGTGGGACTGGTCGACGTAACCGCTCTCAACACGGATGCTTGCGACGTGGGGCTCCCACGAGCAGGCAACCGCTTTCGGCATTACGCTGGGACGGCAGTAACCCCGAATACGCCCAAGCGCGTGTCCAATGAGGAAACCGCCCAGGAGCTCGCCGATGGGCCGCGACCGTAGCCGGCCGCCTGGTGCAGGCTCGGCGCTCTGCTCTGAAAGTGCTTGTGCGCAAGAGATCCTCGACGTCGGCCCGGCCGCACGGCTGACCCCAAGATTTTGGCCCCTCGTTTGATCGCACGGTATGGTTCGCCCGTACCAATGAGGGGAAGATCCATGAGTTACCTTTCCGGGCACCCCGGACGGCGCGGCGGTCTTGTGTCCTCCGGCATCCTGCTGAGCGCGGTATCCGGGGGGATGATCGCCGGTATCCGGCTGTCCACAGTGGTTCCTGCTCATCATGACGTTCGGTTCGCTTAGGTGACGCTGACTATTTCGCCCGATGTGGTGGTGCGCGAAGAGCTTGCGGTTGCGCCGGCGACACCGCGACCATCTCGCACGACTCTCGTCAGCGGAATTGTGCTCACCGCTGCGCTTTTCGCGATCGGCGGCTGGGAGCGGCGCTGGATCGCCGACGACGGCTTGACCGTGCTGCGTACGGTGCGAAACCTGCTGGCGGGCAACGGCCCAGTCTTCAATGCGGGTGAGCGCGTCGAAGTCAACACCAGTACGGCCTGGACCTACCTCATCTGGTTCTTCAGCTGGCTGACGCAGGCGCGGCTGGAATACGTGGTGCTGGGTATCGCGCTGACGCTGTCGGTTGCGGCCATCGTCTTCGCGATGCTGGGCGCGGCCCGGTTGTGGGATGGTGGCGGTGCCCAATTACTGCTTCCGGCAGGCGCTCTGGTCTATATCGCGGTGCCCCCGGCGCGTGACTATGCCACCTCGGGACTGGAGTCCAGCCTGGTCATCTGCTGGCTGGCGGTGCTGTGGTGGTGGCTGATCCGCTGGAGCCGCGCCGAAACAGTGTGTTTCGCAAGCGTTTTCGGCCTGTCCTTTGTCGCAGGTCTGGCGCCACTGATCCGGCCGGAGATGACGCTGGTCGGCGCGCTGGCGCTGCTCATGATCTGCTGCGCGTCACAGCCGGGGATCCGGGTGCGGCCGTGGATGTTCCGTGCACTGATGGTGGCGATTGCGGGCGTGGTGCCGGTCGCCTATCAGATCTGGCGCATGGGTTATTACGGTCTGCCGTACCCGAATACGGCCGTTGCCAAAGACGCGGGCGGCGCGAAATGGCGGCAGGGGTTGGTCTACCTGTGGAATCTGGTTGGGCCGTACTGGCTGTGGGTGCCGCTGGTGGTGCTGGGTGTGGCGGCAGTGATGGCGGTGCGGTCCCGACGTATCGATGGTCATGCCGCTGTCGCGTCCGACCGCGATGCGAAACCGGCCCTGCGCGAACGCATTCACCGACTCAGCGGGCGGCTGCGGACCCCGGTCGCAGTGGTCGCACTCATGTTCGGCAGCGGTGTCCTGCTGGCAGTCTACGAGATCCGTGTCGGCGGCGACTTCATGCACGGCCGGATGCTGCTGCCGCAGCTGTTCTGCCTGCTACTGCCCGTCATGGTGCTGCCGCTGAAGTCTTGGGCCGCGCAGGCGGACCCGCGCCGCACCGGCCGGGCCTTCCTGATCGTGCCTGTAGCTCTCGCCGGAACCGTGGGCTGGGCGCTGTTCGCGGCCAACGCCACCGCCATCGAGACCGACAGCAAGATCAGCACCTCCGGTATCGCAGACGAGCGGCTCTACTACGTCCAGACCACCGGCCACGATCACCCGCTCCGCGCCGAGGACTACCTGGACTACCCGCGTATGCGCGCCATGGTCGGCGATATCGCAAGAAGCCCGAACGGCGGTCTGCTCATCAATTCGCCGTCCTGGAGCTGGACCATCGTCCCGCCTCCGACACCGATCCCGGATGGCAGCGCCGGGCATACCGTGTTTTTCGTGAACCTCGGCATGATCGGCATGAACATGCCCCTCGATGTCCGCGTCCTCGATCCGATGGGTCTGTCGTATCCGCTCGCCGCACACACTTTTCGGTTCCCAAATGCCCGTATCGGCCATGACAAGAACCTCGACTCGGACTGGGTGGTCGTGGACGCCGGCATGGCGGACGAGCATCCCTGGATGCCATGGTTCCTGGACGAGGGCTGGGTGACCAGGATTCGAACCGCCCTGAGCTGCCCGGAAACTCGGGATATGCTGGCCTCCACCCGCGCCCCGCTCACCTTTGAGCGATTCCGGCGCAACATCCAGCAGTCGGTGGAATACGCCAAGTACCGCATCGACCGGGTGCCGGAGTACGAGATCGAGCGGTGCCACGTTGTCGACCGGAACGACCCTAGCGCATCGAGGTTGCGACTTGACATAGGCGAGCCATGAGCGTGCGTTCGGCAGAAACGCCCGGCCAGCGCAACCAGTTGGCCCGCGACATCACTTTCCACCGATATCAAGCAATCTCGACCCGCCGACCGGACCCACACACCGGAAAACGCTGGACACCAGCGTGATCGGCAGCGGCAAAGCCCTGCTAGTCTGGATCGAAGCGTCTACGACAGTCTCGGCGATACGTTTCCGCACTACTACGATCCAGCCCGCGTGATCGCTACGGATCTGACCGCAGAGCAGGCCCTCATCCGGATGCGTGAGCTCGCGGTCGATGCGGGTCGCGCTCCAGGCCGACGAGTGGAGCGGATGTGGAACCACACCACCGTCAAGGCCGACGGTGACCATCTCGTCCTGTCCCGCATCGTGCTGCCAGTTCTGCCCCGCCACCCGGCCGACCTCGAGCACTTGATGCGCACCAGCCTGCGCACACGCTGGCCCGGCGCCGCGTTCACCACGCAGCCGCCCTACTGCACCGATGCGCAGGTGGAATGGATCGATGGCCCCACCCCCGCCGGAGTCCGCGGCTTCGTCAACGGCCGGATCTCCACCGATCATCCCCTCGGCCAGTACTTCACCCTCCGTCGTCACTACAGCGCTCGCGGCTGGCAGCACATCATCGAGCGCGCCGAATCGGCTCTCGCGCTGACCGTTCCGCGCACCGATACCGGCGACATCGATTGGATTGCAGCACAACAGATCCAGATCCCGACACCGGTCCGTATCGGTCACCTCGACACCGACGACGCCGATCGCTACAGCAGTCACGGACTCGACGAGGTGCTACGCATACTGCCCGACCACATGGACCTCACCGGCTCACGCCAACCAAAGCTATGACCCGCCCGGCGCGACGTGGCCACCCACGCCCCTCCACTACAGGGCAATCCGTGCCGCGACAGCCGGTGTTCGCACAGCCTGGTTTCGGGCGGCCGGTGCCCTGCAATCGACCTGCGGGCAGCAGATGCCAGCACAGCATGGACCGAGAACGCCCCACGACGTCAGACTTCAGCCCTTGACGCCGACCGGGCAAGCGTCGCGTTCCCGCTCCAGAGCCGGTGTCATCGTCGCGCGCTGTGCGTGGGGCTGCTGGTGCTGATAACGATTGCGGTCATACTCCTCGCGATGTGAGTTCGCCCAGCGACGGGATCTCGGCGGGCTGGAACAGTTGCCGTTGCCGCCGGATCAGCGGTGGAGCTGAGATCTTCAGAACCGTAACGGCTTTCGGCCCTGGCCGACGAGATCATCAACAACATCTATTCCGGATGTTACAGTGATTTCACTAACGCAACCATTGTCGTAACAACGGCTGCTGGTGACCCGGTAAACCAGGCATGACTCTCAATCGCAAGCAGCTGCAACAGTTTTTGGCCCGCGCTGGTGTCATCGCAGCGGTGACCGCCGCCGGGGTGGTCGGGCTCGCAGCGCCATCTACCGCCATTCCGCATGACCCAGGCTTTCCATTCTCGCCGACCCTGACGCGCCTGATTCCGACCAGCTGCTCCGCGATCATCGACGCGGTCACCGTGCAGCAGGAGAAGCCCGGCACGTTCGGCGTGCGGGTGAACGTCACCCAGACCGGGGACAGCTGCTCGGACTGGAAGGTCGCTGTGCGCTTCAAGAACCTGGATACCGGGTACGCGGACGGGCAACAGCACCGCGTCGTGAACGGTGTCGTCCAAAACACGGTGGACGGCGTGATCGTCGGTTTCGGCACGGCGCCGGGCGTCGGCCGGGTGGAGGCTCGGATCGTCGCGCTGGACTCGAACGACAGGGAGATGGAGCAGATCTCGGGTACGGCGACGTTCACACTGAGCTGAGCGCGGGTGCCGTGTCCAGCGATCGCTGGACACGGCGCACTCGGCGGTCGGTCACCGTGCAGGATCAGCATGGTGTACGCACCATGGTGGAACTCGTACTCCGTTTCCCGGAGCGACGAGTGTATTCCCTTGTCGCGTAGTTCTTTCCGGAGATCCTCGACGCTCACGGCAAGGGTTGGCACCGGCGTGCCCTCCGGCGAACGGCATCCCGCGGCCCCGTCTTCAAAGGTGTTGCGGCGCAACGGTGGGACATGCACCCACGCGGGCTGATGTTCAGGGCGAACAGCGCGCCCAGCGGCATGAGCGGATGTTCTGCGCCGCAGCGCATCTCGCACCGCCGACTGCGCCGTAAGCGGCATTGCGGGATGTCCTGAGCGACAGCGATCTCGGTCCGTGTGATCGCCGGCGGGGTTAGCTGGCGTGTTTAGGGCCGATCGCGGTGTCAGTGGAGGCGTCAGGTGTGTGTCAGGTCGGTGTCAGTCAGCCCGGCAACAGTGTGTCCATCGAACAAAACGACCGGCACCGACACAGTTCGGGTCGCTGCCACAACCGATTTCGAGGAGTACACGACATGTCCATCACCCTGACCGACCAGGACAAGGCCACCCTGCGCACCGCCGCCTACGGTGCGGTGTCGCTGCTGGCCGCCGCCGGTGC
>NZ_JBKOQN010000081.1:0-6400 GCF_046764895.1 Nocardia sp. CWNU-33
ATCAGAAAGTCAGCGGTCCACGTGTTCCGCCGCCAAAAGGTGCTGATCATCTCCGATTAGCCGGCTATCTGCGCGCCGCTTACGGGTCGAGCCGAGCAGATCGGACCGCGGCCTGCCGAACGCACGCGAATGGCTCCCCTCTCGTGTCAAGGCGCGGATTAGAGCTCGGGGCTATTCTGGTTGGTGGTGAGTCCGGGTTGTGGCTTGTCCGAAGGGCCGGTGTGCGGGGTTGAGCCGGTCGCGCTGGAGTCAGTAGCCGCCCCCGATTGCCCTCCCGAGCTTGCCGTTTCCCGACGTTGCTGGTCGGCGAGCATGCGTGCGTAGACGACATTCGAGAGGCGTCGTTTCAATGCCCGCATCGATTCCATCGAGGTCTTGCCCCCGGCCCTGCGGCGATCGAAGTAGGTGCGCCCCGCGCTGGGACGGCGTAGTTGAACCACGGCCATGATGTGCAAGACTCGGTTGATCTTCCGGTTTCCGGCGCGGGAGAGCCGATGTCGTTGCTGCTGGCGAGAGGAAGCGTCCAAAGGTGCAGTGCCGTTCCAGGACGCGAACCGATTCCGGTCCCGGAATCGGTGGATGTCACCGACATCGGCGAGCAGCCGAGCCGCGCCGGCCGGACCGATCCCGTTCAGATCGACCAGAGTGGATCCATGCTCGGCGACGAGCTGGCGCAGTTCTTTGTCCGCGGCCTTGATCTTGCGATCGATCGTTTCCAACTCGCCGATCAACTCCACGACCAGGCGGCGCCGGACCTTGCCCGCCGGATCGCGGGGCTTCACGGTCGCAACCAGTTTGCGGGCTTGGGTCGCCGACAGGAACTTCTTCGCCCCACCAGGCAGCAGTTCCAGCAGCAGCCGGTGCAGCCGATTGACGGTGTCGGTGCGAGCGCGGCCGAGCTCGTCGCGGCGATCGGCGAGCATGCCCAACGCGATCAACTCCGAATCCGCTTGCACGCGGCGCAGATCCGGTGACCGCAACGCCGCCAACGCCACCGAGTGCGCATCGACGGGGACGCTCCTATAGGTCAAGTCCTGGTGGTGGTTTCGCTCTGTCGTCCTGGTGGCAGGGGTGATGGGTCGGCGGAGCCGCACTGAGATTGTCACTGGTCAGGGCCCGGAAGATTTCCCGCGCAAGATAGCGCTTCAGACATCTGATGATTTCTCGTCTGCTCTTGCCTTCGGCAGTGCGCCGAGCTGCGTAGGAGCGAGCACGTGGGTCGTAGCTGAGCCGGTTGATCGCCAGCATGTGCAAGGCGCGGTTGGCTTCACGGTTCCCGCCGCGGTTGAGACGGTGACGAGTGATCTTGCCGGAACTGGCGGAAATCTGTGCGGCACCACACATGTGCGCGAAGGCTGCCTCCGAACGCAACCGGTCCCGGTTGTCGCCCGCAGCGATGAGAAGGGCAGCACCAGTATCGGGGCCGACGCCTTTGACCTGGAACAGAGTTGGTGCGGCTAGGCCGACCAAGCGCTCGATCTCGGTATCGAGCGTGGCGATCTCTTCCGAGAGGTTGCGGTAACGCACCGCCAATGACTTCAAGGCCAGCCTGCTGGCCGCCTCGAGGGTGCCGATCCGACCTGGACGGAACCGGGCGGCGGCTTCGGCCAGTCGCGCGATCGACAAGCGGCGCAAGCGATCTCGCAAGGCCTGCGGTGCGGTGACGATCACGGCATGCAGCTGGTTGGCGGCCTGGGTGCGTGCATGCATCGCAGACTTGCGGGCGAGGCGCAGCGTGCGGATCATTTCGACGGCGCCGTCTTGGTGAACCGTGGTGGAACCCCTTGTGCCAGCGCGCTTTCGGTGCGGGCATGGACTGGCGATGCCCGCCGCCTGATGCTCTCATCAGGTGGACCGACACGAACGGCCACCACAACAGGTCAGCGGGGGCGAGCAGAGGCGTGAGCGCGGCGTCGTCGATTGTTGCGGTCTAGTCGATAGAATGGCGGCGATCGTTGCCCAGCGGCAGGTCCATGTCTCAGGATGCTCGGCCATCAATCCACCGGCGGAGGGACGGTTTTGGGATATTCCACGGAGTTCACCGGCACGATCGCTGTCACACCGCCGCTGAATGCGGAGGAGATCGAGTACCTGCGCCTGTTCGCAGCAACGCGGCATGTCGAGCGCCATCGAGGCCCTTATTATGTCGACGGCCAGTACGGGCACGGCGACAACCACGACGTGATCAATGATTCCACCCCTTCAGCCGGCCAGCCTGGACTGTGGTGTCAGTGGGTCGCCACGAGCGGCGGCGCCGGTATCGAAGGGGGTGGCGAGGACGGTTTCTCGAACGCGCACGCGTGGATGCAGTACATCATCGACCACTTCCTGCGCCCCGGCGGCCACGCCAAAGGCATGCCAGGGTTCGAAGCCTTTACCTTCGACCACACCCTCAACGGCAGCCTCGTCGCCCAGGGCGACGACTTACGCGATGAATGGCAACTCGACGTGGACGACAACACCGCCCTCGTCTTCGGACTCACTGCCGCAGACGCCGACGTGAAAGACGCCGAACTGCTCGCATTACCGGTCGAGGACCTCCTGCGAATCATCGACGAATACGGACCATAGACACCACGGCGCACTCTCTCCGGGGTTCGACGTGTTAGCGGCAAGTGCAGATTCCCCACGGACGGCCAGGTCCGTGCCCCGTATGCGGCCAGTCGGCGTGCCATGGCACCTTGCCAGCAACTGGTCCGGATGCACTGTTGCCGATTATGTGATGGTTGATATCGCGCGGGGCAGCAGATCGTGTACGGGTCAGAGCCGCGTCGCGAGGTAGCTGTCTTCGGTCGGGTAGGCGAAGGAACCGGCGAGGAAGTCCCGATCGATCACTGGCAGGTGCCAGGCGTCATCCGAACCCGCGACGACCGATGAGGCAAAGTTGGTCGATGGTGTCGGCGACGATGGTGGCGTAGTCACCGACTGCCTGATACCCGAGATCTGCGGCAGCCGTGGTGTCGAGCACTATCGGTGGCCGAGCATCCCAAGGATGTTGCCCCAACCCAGGGGCAGCGTTCTCGTCGAGCAAAATCTCTTTCCATCGGTGCCCCAGCCGCTCGGCGATGATCGCGGCGATCCGCCGACCTGTCGGCGCATCCGGATCCGCACGTGGTCGGCGCGCAGCACCCGCCGATTCCGCGATCCCACTGGGATGGCCCGGGTTTACCGACGCCATCCCAGTGTGGTTCTGACCCCATCGTCGTCTGCGTATCGACACGTCCGGACCTGCCGCTGGGCGCGCGGTCGGCGAACGTCTTGTATCGCAGGGTGTCGACTCGGTGATGTGGACAACGCGGCGATCGCGCGGTCGACGCTGCTGAGGAACGGAAACCCCTGGGAGACAGCATGATCGCTGACCATGTGGGCGGCAATCGGCCTCGACTACCGGTACCGTCGGAATCCTTGCCCTACCGAAGCACATCGCCACACAAGGACGGAACGACGATGGTTGACAGCAGCATGGACATTGAGGCGAGCCCGTCGATCGTCGACACCGACCGAGGATCATTTCTCGTCGACGTGGTGCTGGGCAAGGGACGCGGAGTGTTCGCCAGTCGTTCCTGGCGTACCGCCGAGCTGGTGATCAGTGCTCGAATCACCGCGGTAAGTCCTCAGCGAACGATCTATTCGTTCCAGACCGGCATCGACATCCACTGCGACTTCGACGAACCCGCACGCTTGCTGAACCATTCGTGCGGGCCCAACCTCGGCATCCGTGACAATGCGGCCGGTGCCTTCGATTTCCTCGCGTTACGCCCGATCAACGTGGGAGACGAACTCACCTGGGACTACGCGAGTTCGGAGTATCACTCCATTGCGGTCCCGGCCTGTGAGTGCGGCGTGCCGGCTTGTCGCGAGACCATTTCGGGCTATGCGGTGTTGACCTCGGCTCAACGCCGTCGTCTCACCCACACTGCGAGCTACCTCACCTCGCCGCACTGAAACCCCACGCCAAGCGTCCCCAATACCGTTGCTGGGCAGGAAGATAGAGGCTATGCCGAAGGTAGTGCTCGCCAATCCCCACAGCCGCGCGATGACCGCCAGGCCCGATGACCTGCCCCCGGCCTCATGGCTGGGCTGCTATGTCGAGGCCGCGCGCATGCTGTGGAGCCTGGACGTCGCCGACATCGCGGTCCTGCCCGGCCCGGTCGACAAGGAGTTCCTTTCCTATCTCACCGCCATGCTCGACATCTGCGGCGAGGGTCCGGCGGTACTGAGCATGCAGGACTATCGCAGCATCGAGTGGAATCCCCGTGCCAATCCCGAACTGTTTGCCGCAGTACGGGATCGGATCAGCAGTAGCGGCTTCGACCGCAGCGATTGGACGATGTCGTGCTATGTCCGTGACCGCGACATCGCCGGGTGGGAACGGCTACTGGGGCTCGACACCGATGCCGCATTGTACGCGCAGGATCTGGCCGCGTTGATGAACAGCAAATCGGTGTTCCGTGCCCTCGCGCTGGCCGCGGACATTCCGGTACCGGAGGGGTATGTCGTCACAGCGGGGGGTGAACTGCTCGACGCGGTCGTCGAACTCCTCGACCGGACCGGATCGGTCATCGTCAAACAGGACCAGAACTCCGGCGGTCTGGGCAACACCTTGATCACCACCGACCACGAGGCGACCGGATGCGGGGTCCTGCACACACTCAGCCTCGGTCCGGGTGACGATCCGAGAGGCGACCTGCACCGAAAGCTGCACGAGCACAACCTCCCTCACGGTGATGTGCTCGACCTTCCCGCCGGCGCGGCGCCCGCGAAGTTCGTCGTCGAGGTGTATCAATCCGGCACTCGGAGTCTCTCCAGCGAGCTCTACATTCCACGATCCGGGATGCCGGTGCTGCGGAACTACGGTGAAATGCGGATGGAACCTCGCTGGACGGGTTTCGTGATTCCCCCGCAAGACCTTCCGGCGACCGTGCACACCGAATTCGGTGCGGGCAGCCAGCAGATCGCGCTGTTTGCCCAACGCCTCGGCTACCACGGCCTGATCAACATCGACGCCATGATCGGGCCCGACAATCGCCTGTCCTACACCGAATTCAACGGCCGCGCAGGCGGAGCCACCAACCTCGACACCATCGCCCGCCGCCTGCTCGGGCAGAACTACTTGCACAACCATGTACTTCTGACCCGCATCGGCGTGCCCGCGCCCCGCACCACCGAACTCCGTGACCACCTCGAACAGGCAGGCATCCACTTCGACACGCACCGAGGCTCGGGCGTGATCATCGCCGCCGACGACCCGGCCACCTCCCGCATCGAATATCTCGTCATCGGCCGCGGCCACGCCGAGGCCCACCACATCGAGACCGAGCTGAAAGGACTCCTCACCGGACTCACGAACGCCAACGCATAAGTTGAAACCAAGGCCGACGAGCGTCGATCGCAGACTCGACCGGCGGACTGAACGTCCGCTATGCCGCTACCATGCTGTTGGAACCGGCAACGGCGCTGCACAAAGCCAACCCCGTCCTGGAACCCCAGAGAGGATCTTCCGTTTCGGATGGTCTCGTATCCTCGGCCAGACGCCGACCTGGAGCGGGAATAGTGCAGCAATCGAATAACTGCCGTCCGCCAGGTGGCAACAAGCAGGGCTGCGTCGAGACGCGGCAATGGTGCGCAGAGGCCGCCATCTCACCCCGGCGATGAACCTCCCCGTCGTCGAGGTCGACGCGCCGGTCAGATGCCGGCCTCGATTGCCCGCCGCCGTAGCCAGTAGACCGCCGCGGCCATCCTCAGCTGAAGGCGGAGATCATCCGGGTCATGTCCATCCTCGATAAGGGCCTGACGCTCCTCGAAGTCCATGCCCAGATTCGACGGCCCTGCATTGGTGGAGGTTCCCTGGGGCATCTGACTGTCCGCTGCTTGACCTACGCGGGCGGTACCGTGAGCTGCCATGGCTACGGAAGACCGGAACGGTGCGCTACTGGCGGTCGTCCTTGCAGTCATCGACGACGAGGCGGAGGCGCACGCCAGCTTCACCGCGATCGACATACACAGAGCGGTCCGCCACGAGATCGACCCGGCGCCGATGGACGAAGTCGAGGATGTCTTGGCGCTGCTCGGGCTGTGCATGCTCGGCGGAGTCCGCTCTGACGGCAGGGGTGGATTCTTGGCTGGGGATCCCATCGCCGATGTCAGGGCGCGTCTGCGCGCGCTTGCAGATTCGACGACCGACTATGGGCGCCACTACGGCGCAGTCTTCGACAACCCTGACGTGGACGACCGGTACTGACCAGCCAGAGAAGAGTCATTGACTTGCGGAAATGCCGAATACCGGATAGGGCTGTACGGCTGGTTCGGCTGCTGGCCTGCGGCCCTAGCGCGCGGGGTTCCAGGCCTTATGCACAAACTCCAGGCGGTTGCCATCGAAGTCGGCAACATTGGCGGCGTA
>NZ_JBKOQN010000082.1:0-5444 GCF_046764895.1 Nocardia sp. CWNU-33
TGTGTGCGTGTGTTCTTTGAGAACTCAATAGTGTGTCGATGAATGTCAGTGCCAATTATTTAATTGGTTCCGGCCTTACATACCCCCCGGTTGTAGGGTTGGACATTTAGTCAGCAAATCTTTTTGCTGGCGTTTTGTTTTGCTAGGTTTTCGGACTCTAGTTATTCTTCTGATTACACCCTTCGGGGTGTGGTTGAGAGTCTTCAACGGAGAGTTTGATCCTGGCTCAGGACGAACGCTGGCGGCGTGCTTAACACATGCAAGTCGAGCGGTAAGGCCCTTCGGGGTACACGAGCGGCGAACGGGTGAGTAACACGTGGGTGATCTGCCTCGCACTTCGGGATAAGCCTGGGAAACTGGGTCTAATACCGGATATGACCAAGAGCTGCATGGTTTTTGGTGGAAAGATTTATCGGTGCGAGATGGGCCCGCGGCCTATCAGCTTGTTGGTGGGGTAACGGCCTACCAAGGCGACGACGGGTAGCCGACCTGAGAGGGTGACCGGCCACACTGGGACTGAGACACGGCCCAGACTCCTACGGGAGGCAGCAGTGGGGAATATTGCACAATGGGCGAAAGCCTGATGCAGCGACGCCGCGTGAGGGATGACGGCCTTCGGGTTGTAAACCTCTTTCGACAGGGACGAAGCGCAAGTGACGGTACCTGTAGAAGAAGCACCGGCCAACTACGTGCCAGCAGCCGCGGTAATACGTAGGGTGCGAGCGTTGTCCGGAATTACTGGGCGTAAAGAGCTTGTAGGCGGTTTGTCGCGTCGTCTGTGAAAACTCACAGCTCAACTGTGAGCTTGCAGGCGATACGGGCAGACTTGAGTACTTCAGGGGAGACTGGAATTCCTGGTGTAGCGGTGAAATGCGCAGATATCAGGAGGAACACCGGTGGCGAAGGCGGGTCTCTGGGAAGTAACTGACGCTGAGAAGCGAAAGCGTGGGTAGCGAACAGGATTAGATACCCTGGTAGTCCACGCCGTAAACGGTGGGTACTAGGTGTGGGTTTCCTTCCACGGGATCCGTGCCGTAGCTAACGCATTAAGTACCCCGCCTGGGGAGTACGGCCGCAAGGCTAAAACTCAAAGGAATTGACGGGGGCCCGCACAAGCGGCGGAGCATGTGGATTAATTCGATGCAACGCGAAGAACCTTACCTGGGTTTGACATACACCGGAAACCTGCAGAGATGTAGGCCCCCTTGTGGTCGGTGTACAGGTGGTGCATGGCTGTCGTCAGCTCGTGTCGTGAGATGTTGGGTTAAGTCCCGCAACGAGCGCAACCCTTATCTTATGTTGCCAGCGCGTAATGGCGGGGACTCGTGAGAGACTGCCGGGGTCAACTCGGAGGAAGGTGGGGACGACGTCAAGTCATCATGCCCCTTATGTCCAGGGCTTCACACATGCTACAATGGCCGGTACAGAGGGCTGCGATACCGTGAGGTGGAGCGAATCCCTTAAAGCCGGTCTCAGTTCGGATCGGGGTCTGCAACTCGACCCCGTGAAGTTGGAGTCGCTAGTAATCGCAGATCAGCAACGCTGCGGTGAATACGTTCCCGGGCCTTGTACACACCGCCCGTCACGTCATGAAAGTCGGTAACACCCGAAGCCGGTGGCCTAACCCTTGTGGAGGGAGCCGTCGAAGGTGGGATTGGCGATTGGGACGAAGTCGTAACAAGGTAGCCGTACCGGAAGGTGCGGCTGGATCACCTCCTTTCTAAGGAGCACTTCTGCATCGCACCCCGAAGAGTCGGGGATGGTAAACGTTGATGCCAGAGACCGTTTCGGAAACATACGTTTTCCGGCGGACGCTCATGGGTGGAACGCTGACAACTTCCTTCGCGTATCGACCGACTCTGAGTGGTTGGTCGGCGAGAGATATATCGACACACTGTTGGGTCCTGAGAGAACACGCGAGTGTTTCCTCTTAGGCAAGATAACGACAAGGCTGGATCTTCAGTCATACCGCGAGGGTTTTCGGATTCTCGGCTGGTGCTGAGTCAGGGTTTGGCCTTGTGTGTTGTTTGAGAACTGCACAGTGGACGCGAGCATCTTTGTTAGTAAGTGTTTAAGAGCGTACGGTGGATGCCTTGGCACCAGGAGCCGATGAAGGACGTAGGAGGCTGCGATAAGCCTCGGGGAGCTGTCAACCGAGCTGAGATCCGAGGATTTCCGAATGGGGAAACCCAGCACGAGTGATGTCGTGTTACCCGCATCTGAATATATAGGGTGTGTGGAGGGAACGTGGGGAAGTGAAACATCTCAGTACCCACAGGAAGAGAAAACAACAGTGATTCCGTGAGTAGTGGCGAGCGAAAGCGGATGAGGCTAAACCATGTGGATGTGATAGCCGGCAGGCGTTGTCCATGTGGGGTAGTGGGGCTCATTTTCTTATCACTGCCGTGATGAGCGAGAGTAAGAAACCGTTGGGTTAGTCGAAGTGGTCTGGAACGGCCTGTCGTAGAGGGTGAGAATCCCGTAGACGAAAACCTGGCGGCTCTCGTAGTGAGTGCCCGAGTAGCAGCGGGCCCGTGAAATCTGCTGTGAATCTGCCGGGACCACCCGGTAAGCCTGAATACTCCCTGGTGACCGATAGCGGACTAGTACCGTGAGGGAAAGGTGAAAAGTACCCCGGGAGGGGAGTGAAATAGTACCTGAAACCGTGCGCTTACAATCCGTCAGGGCCTGCGCCAACTTCGGTTGGGTGGGTGATGGCGTGCCTTTTGAAGAATGAGCCTGCGAGTTAGTGGCATGTGGCGAGGTTAACCCGTGTGGGGTAGCCGTAGCGAAAGCGAGTCCGAATAGGGCGTTTCCAGTCGCATGTTCTAGACCCGAAGCGGAGTGATCTACCCATGGCCAGGGTGAAGCGACGGTAAGACGTCGTGGAGGCCCGAACCCACTTAGGTTGAAAACTGAGGGGATGAGCTGTGGGTAGGGGTGAAAGGCCAATCAAACTCCGTGATAGCTGGTTCTCCCCGAAATGCATTTAGGTGCAGCGTCGCGTGTTTCACACCGGAGGTAGAGCTACTGGATGGTCTAGGGGGCCTACAAGCTTACCGAAATCAGCCAAACTCCGAATGCCGGTGTGTGAGAGCGCGGCAGTGAGACTGCGGGGGATAAGCTTCGTAGTCGAGAGGGAAACAGCCCAGATCGCCGGCTAAGGCCCCTAAGCGTGTACTAAGTGGAAAAGGATGTGGGGTCGCGAAGACAACCAGGAGGTTGGCTTAGAAGCAGCCACCCTTGAAAGAGTGCGTAATAGCTCACTGGTCAAGTGATCCTGCGCCGACAATGTAGCGGGGCTCAAGTACACCGCCGAAGCCGCGGCATTCACACAATACATCCGCCATTCCCTGCGGGGGGTGGTGCAGTGGTGTGGATGGGTAGGGGAGCGTCCTGTAGCCAGGGAAGCGGCGGAGTGATCCAGCCGTGGAGGCTACGGGAGTGAGAATGCAGGCATGAGTAGCGAAAGACGAGTGAGAAACTCGTCCGCCGAATGACCAAGGGTTCCTGGGCCAGGTTAATCCGCCCAGGGTGAGTCGGGACCTAAGGCGAGGCCGACAGGCGTAGTCGATGGACAACGGGTTGATATTCCCGTACCCGTGTATCCGCGCCCATGATGAATCAGTTGTGCTAAGTGTCCTGAACTTCCGAGAAGACCTTCGGGTCTCGAGTGGAGGGATGCACATGACCCTGGCTGGTAGTAGTCAAGCGATGGGGTGACGCAGGAAGGTAGCTGGGCCAGTCAGTGGTTGTACTGGTGTAAGCCTGTAGGGCGTTGTGTAGGCAAATCCGCACAGCATGTGCCTGAGAGGTGATGCGTAGCCGATTGAGGCGAATTCAGTGATCCTATGCTGCCGAGAAAAGCCTCTAGTGAGTTGGTACACGGCCCGTACCCCAAACCGACACAGGTGGTCAGGTAGAGAATACTAAGGCGATCGAGAGAACTGTGGTTAAGGAACTCGGCAAAATGCCCCCGTAACTTCGGGAGAAGGGGGACCCGGTCTGGTGATGAGATTTACTCTCGGAGCTGGGTTGGGTCGCAGAGACCAGAGAGAAGCGACTGTTTACTAAAAACACAGGTCCGTGCGAAGTCGTAAGACGATGTATACGGACTGACGCCTGCCCGGTGCCGGAAGGTTAAGAGGACCGGTTAGCGCTTCGGCGCGAAGCTGAGAATTTAAGCCCCGGTAAACGGCGGTGGTAACTATAACCATCCTAAGGTAGCGAAATTCCTTGTCGGGTAAGTTCCGACCTGCACGAATGGCGTAACGACTTCTCTGCTGTCTCAACCACAGACTCGGCGAAATTGCATTACGAGTAAAGATGCTCGTTACGCGCGGCAGGACGAAAAGACCCCGGGACCTTCACTATAGCTTGGTATTGGTGTTCGGTACGGTTTGTGTAGGATAGGTGGGAGACTGTGAAGCGGGCACGCCAGTGTTCGTGGAGTCATCGTTGAAATACCACTCTGATCGTATTGGACCTCTAACCTCGGACCATGATCTGGTTCAGGGACAGTGCCTGGTGGGTAGTTTAACTGGGGCGGTTGCCTCCTAAAATGTAACGGAGGCGCCCAAAGGTTCCCTCAGCCTGGTTGGCAATCAGGTGTCGAGTGCAAGTGCACAAGGGAGCTTGACTGTGAGAGCGACAGCTCGAGCAGGGACGAAAGTCGGGACTAGTGATCCGGCACCGGCAAGTGGAAGCGGTGTCGCTCAACGGATAAAAGGTACCCCGGGGATAACAGGCTGATCTTCCCCAAGAGTCCATATCGACGGGATGGTTTGGCACCTCGATGTCGGCTCGTCGCATCCTGGGGCTGGAGTAGGTCCCAAGGGTTGGGCTGTTCGCCCATTAAAGCGGCACGCGAGCTGGGTTTAGAACGTCGTGAGACAGTTCGGTCTCTATCCGCCGCGCGCGTCAGAAACTTGAGGAAGGCTGTCCCTAGTACGAGAGGACCGGGACGGACGAACCTCTGGTGTGCCAGTTGTTCCGCCAGGAGCACTGCTGGTTAGCTACGTTCGGAAGGGATAACCGCTGAAAGCATCTAAGCGGGAAGCCTGTTCCAAGATGAGGTTTCTCACCACCTTTGAGTGGTTAAGGCCCCCCACAGACCATGGGGTTGATAGGCCAGAACTGGAAGCTCGGTAACGGGTGTAGGTGACTGGTACTAATCGGCCGAGGACTTACCAACGAAGAGGCTACGCGTCCACTGTGCGGTATCTGAAACAACACACAGATACAGAAGCATCCTTGCTTGATCCAAGGATTTTGGTGATTGTTTGGTGTGCTCTCTGTGGATAGTTTCATAGAGTTACGGCGGCCATAGCGGCAGGGAAACGCCCGGTCCCATTCCGAACCCGGAAGCTAAGCCTGCCAGCGCCGATGGTACTGCACTCGACAGGGTGTGGGAGAGTAGGACACCGCCGGAACATCATTCACGA
>NZ_JBKOQN010000083.1:0-4857 GCF_046764895.1 Nocardia sp. CWNU-33
ACCGATGTGATACCCCACCCGCAGCTTGCCCACCCCTCCGTCGACCTGGCCATAGGCGACGGAGCTGACAAAGGCCTCCCTGGTCGTGCCCACCTGGTTCAACGGCGCGATGCGGTTGATCGTCTCGCCCCTGTTGCCGACCATCAGGTTGCCGCCCAGCGGTGACGCGTAGGTTCTCTCGTGCGGCGGCAGGGTGATGATTTCGGCTTCGGCGCGTGGTGCCGAAGCCACCGGCGAAAGCGCAGCAAAACACACTCCGGCGAGCACTAGAGCTACCTTCGTCATGTTCGACCGCATGACGGAGATACTAGTAGCGCACCGCTATAGCGACAGGCTAGGACACAGCTTGCGCTTCGTATCGTTTCCCTCGGTCACCGCTTGTGCGCCAATACCGCGAACATCGTCACCGACAGGCGGTAGTCGCCCGCGGCGATGCCCGCGTCCAGGTCGGCACGGAATTGATCATCTAGGCCACAGGCCTTCTTTGCTGCGGCTGTGCTAGTCGGGGTGACAAGGCGAGTTTCCGGGGTGGTCGTTGCGGTAGCGGACACTCTGGACCTGACGTTCAGGTATGCGGGCAACTTCAGGGCGCATGCGCGGTGATGGCAGCTCATGTCCGGTTTGCCGGTTTGTTCTGCGAGATTCCGGCAGTGGTGGCGAGGGATGTCGGTCACGATGGTGCGGGTCGGCCATGTGTTTCGAGTCGGCCGGCCGGGGTTCAACACCCCCATGAATGACGTTGTTGGGACGTACTTCTCGCGACGCAAGGAGAATTCCTGTGAACGACGAAGAAAAGATCCGGTCATTCGACAGCTTCGACTCACCTGACTCCATCTCCGAGATCACCGACCGGCCGGCCGAGGCGAAAGCTCCGAGCCTGCCATCCGGGCTGCTGACACTGCAGCAACTTCTGGACGGCTGCACCACAACCTTGCCCACACATTTGCAGCCGTTCGCCAGCCAGCTGGAGGGCGGAGGGTGGCGGTACTCGCGCACCGTCAAGATCTTGTCCTACTACTACATATCCACCGAGCAAAACGCCTACTTGGATGCCTGGACCTCCCGCAGCGACAAGCCGGGAGAACGATGCGACGGCGGGTACATCAACCAGGACTACGCCAATTACAACGACGGCCGATGGGTGTTCTGCTTCCGCGCGAACGGAACACCACCGTCCCCGTTCACCCACTCGGCGCGGCTCGTCAGCCTGCGCGACGGGAGATTGGAATACATGTATCCCGGCCGCAACACCGTCTTCCCCAGCGACATCTTCGGGCGGCGCGGCAATCCGGAGATGGATCTGTACGAGGTCATCCCGAAGGTTTTCATCATCGGGTCACGGCACAACTACACCCAGACCGGCAACGCCGGTTCCCTGGGGCGCTACGGGGGCTTGCGGCCGGTGCCACCACCAGAAAACCACGCCTACATCAAGTGGGACGGAATGGCTACGATGCGTGAATCCCTCACGACAACCGTCGATCGCGGCTGGTGCCTCCAGCCCCTGTGATCGAGTCCCGACGAGGCCCGGCGCGTTCGCGCTCCGCCGGTCGACTGAGGGTCTACCGCGCCGATGCGGTGGTGACAGCTACCTCCGGTAATCAGTGCCGACCGTCGTATGACTCGCAGTGATAGTTGGCCATACCGGGCGAGAGTGTCTCTGGCGGTGGCGTTTTGAACAGTGGTAGTTGGCCAGAGCACTCAGCGGAAGCCTTGGCCACCAGGGCATTCCGGTCGTGCGCCGCCGATCAGCTGGTCGGTGTGCTCCACGAGATTATCGTGGCCACCGGGCGGAAGCCGACGCACATTCGCATGGACAACGGCACCGAGATGACCGCACACGCGATGCGGGATTGGTGCCGGTTCACCGGGGTCGATGCCTCGTTCATCGATCCGGGATCGCCGTGGCAGAACGGTGTCTGCGAGTCGTTCAATGGGCGTTTCCGCGACGAATTCCTCTCCTGCGAGGTGTTTCATTCCCTGACCGAGGTGCGGGTCCTTGCCGAGGACTGGCGCATCGAGTACAACAGCTATCGGCCACACGGATCGCTGGGCTTCCTTACCCCGCAAGCATTTCGTGAGCAATGGGTACCGACCGAGTTCGAGCAGTAACTACAACTCGCATAGTCGGTGGACCTGCCATCGGGGCCCAGTCAGCGTATGAGGGTGCGGCGGTGTGTCTTTCGTCTCGGATCAGACTGAGCCGGACAACGCCTCGGCGAGAACCGGCCGGATGTTGCCCGCGTAGCGACAGAGAACCCCTGCGGCGGGCACCAGCCAGGAGTTGACGCTGTTCGCTCGGCCATGCTCTGCAGCCGCCATCGATCAACGGCGAGCCAAAACCGGGGAACAGGGACGGGGTTCGTAGTGCCCGCGCGTTGCATTCGGGGCACTCGATCATCTCATTTGCAGCTGCCATTCCGGTGCCTCGATTGGTTCACGGGATTGCCGATGCCCCGTCCAGTCCCGGCCCGGTTCCCTCGCGGCGAAGAAAGCTTCATCATCATCATCCAACTCGGGATGGTGGGCAAACGCGACCCCGCCGCGGTGGAATCGTCTGGTCCGCGCGACTTTCCGAGCCTCCATTTCGGCCCAGTACATGCGGTCTGGGGTCCACCACTCCTGGCTCGTCCATCCGCCGACAATCTCGCCCTGCTCGTTGATTGGCGGGTACTGTCGATTCTGCCGGAGCCCCGGGGACTGCCGCTCCGCGTCGGCGCGGCGAACCCTGTTCTGGCCCGCGAACACACGGCGCAGGCGCGGTTCAGCCGACCGGCTGGTGGCTGTGGACGCGCGGACCGGTGTGCGCGGGAAGGTGCTCGTAACCGTGCAGGGTGAACAGCCGCCGCCGGGTGGGCGGATCGGTCAATCGCAGGTCCGGAAACATCTCGAAGAGTGCGCGCAGGGCATGCGCCGCCTCCATACGGGCCAGACCGCCGCCCAGGCACACATGGATACCGCTGCTGAAGGACAGATGATTGTTGGCGTTGTCCCGGGTGATGTCGAAACGGGCCGGGTCGGTGAAGACGGCGGGGTCCCGGTTCGCACCGGCCAGCGACAGCACCACGGTCGACCCCTCGCGCAACCGGATACCGCCGATCTCCAGCGCTGTACGGGTGGTGCGAGCGGTGGTCTGCACCGGAGGATCGATCCGGAGGATCTCCTCCACCGCATTGGACCAGAGTTCGGGCTCGGCGCGCAAACGGTCCAGCTGATCGGGATGGCGGAGCAGCCAGATGATGCCCTTGCCGATCAGGTTGACCGTGGTCTCGAAGCCCGCGGCCATCAGCAGGGTCGCCGACGCGCACAGTTCGTAGGTGGACAGATCGCCCGCAGTGACCAGGCTGCTGAGGATATCGTCGCCGGGTTCGGCGCGGAGGCGCTCGACGTGCTCGACGAGATACCGGTGCACCCGCTCCGAGGATTCCATCGCCCGCTGATGCGTCCGCCAGGAGATCCCGAGGTCGAGCAACGGACTGATGTCGTCGCCCCAGCGCAGGAACATCTCGCGGTCGGAGTCCGGGAAGCCGAGCATCTCGGAGATGATGGCGATGGGCACCTGCGCCGCGTACCGCGCCACCAGATCGGTGGGCCCGTCGTCGGGGAGGGCCGCGAGCAGTTCCTCGGTGACTGTCTCGATCCTGTGGCGCAGCCGGGCGACGGCACGCGGGGTGAAGGCCGCGGTGACCGGTTTGCGCATCCGGGTGTGCTCGGGCTGGTCGATCGCCAGCATCGACGGGGGATCCACCGGGTTCGGTGGGAGAGGTCGACGCTCCAGCGCGCGCAGCACAGGGCGTGGCGCGAGCACGGTCGGTACACCGACACCGAAACGGTTGTCGCGCAGTATCTCCCGGACCATACCGTGATCGAAGGTGATCCATACCGGATGGGTCCGGTGCAACCCACCCTCCCCGCGCATCTTCTCGATCAGAGCGTACGGATTCTCGATACCGTCCGCGCTGCCGGTCAACCGCGCGAACAGATCACCACGACGGAGCAGTACCTTCTTGAACAGGAGGATCACCCCGTGGTTGTTGACCCACCGATACACGTACTGCGGTTTCATTGAGCCCTCCATCGTCGAGCCATGACGTCCCTTATGGACGTTACGAATATCACATGTCTCGCGGAACCCGTCGGAGGTAGGGTCTTTAGACCCTACCGCGGTGAGAGACGTGGCGTTCAAGGCTCGACACCTGTTCGGCCGCCACGCGCGGCCTGCCGGAGTACGCCCGAACCCACTTAACCGACGAGCACATCCACGAAGCCGAATCTGATTCCGGCAATCGGGCTTTCACCCGCAAGGAGCTCGTCGCGCTGTTCGACTACGCCGACGAACCGGTGGTGCGCATCAGTGCGGCGGACGCAAGGGCTGGTCGGCGGTGTTCCCGGATGCTGCGCTATTGAAGACGGCATACGCTTTCGGATTGCGGCGCAATGAAATTCGGATGCTCGACACCGCCAATTTCGGTCGCAACCCGGATGCCCCGGAGTTCGGTGAGAACGGGGGTGGTGTATGTCCGCCACGGCGAAGCCAAGAAAGGCTTGGCACCCAAGCGGCGCAGTGTGCTGACGATCTAGGACTGGTCGGCCGAGGTGCTGGACGAGTGGATCGAGGAGTACTGGCCGTTGTTCACCACCGCCGGTTCACCGGCGTGCTGGCCGTCTGAGCGCGGCCCACGGATCGGGCTCAGCACGCTCACCACGACCTGTGCGGCAGCAAGCTCCGGGCGATAGCTGTGGGTGCCGGTCTCGATGATGTTGCCGCCGAAGGTAAGTCGGTCGATGATCGCGGCGCGGAGCCCAGCGTCGGTGAAGGTTTGGGACCAGCCGGCGACGCTGCGGTTGGAGACGATC
>NZ_JBKOQN010000084.1:0-4426 GCF_046764895.1 Nocardia sp. CWNU-33
ACCCGGTTCGACAAGCTCGCGGTTCGTTACCAGGCCACGATCCATGTCGCGGTGATCAATCAATGGTTGCGGCAGTCGTGAGGGCGAGCCGCAGGCCCGCCCTCACGACTTCGAGACAGAACCTAGCGGTGCCCTCCCGCACGGACACCATTAGTTGCCGACCACGGGAGGGACGGGCGAATGGCCGTCATCATCGGGATGGATCCACACAAACACTCGGCCACCATCGAAGTCATCGACGAGACCGGTCGAGTTCTGGCCACCGGCCGGTACCGCACCGAGGCCACCGGCTACGCCGAAATGCTCACCGCCACACAGCGATTCACTGATCGGGTGTGGGCGGTCGAGGGCTGCAACGGCATCGGCCGCGATCTCGCGCACCGTCTGGTCCACGACGGGGAAACCGTCATCGATGTCCCCGCGAAACTCTCAGCGCAGGTGCGGGTCTTCGCCACCGGCAACGGCCGCAAGACCGACCCGGTCGACGCGCACTCGGTGGTGCTGGCGGCCCTGCACGCACCAAACCTGCGTCGGGTCACCGCGGATCCTGAACTAATCGCCCTGGGCATGCTCGCCGACCGTCGCGACGAGCTCGGTCGCGCCCGCACCGAAACCCTGTGCCGGCTGCATCGGTTGCTGCTCGAGCTGATTGCCGGTGGCGCCAAACAGTTTCTCCTCGGCCCGCCAAGCCCGCGAGCTGATCGCGACGATCACACCGAAAGACGCGGCCGTGCGGGTCCGGCGGCGACTGGCCGTCGAGCTGATCGAGGACCTGGAAACCATCGACCGCAAGATCAGAGCTGCGGACAAGGAGTTGCGACAACTGATCACTGACCGCAGGTCTACGTTGATGGACCTTCACGGCATCGGACCCTCCAGCGCGGCAAGGCTTTTGGCCGACACCGGCGACATCCACCGCTTCGGCAACCGGGACCGGTTCGCTTCCTGGAACGGCACCGCACCCCTGGACGCCTCCTCTGGCGAGCAGCAACGACATCGACTCTCCCGTGCCGGAAACCGCAAGATCAACCGGGTGCTGCACATCATGGCAGTGGTCCAGCTGCGCAACCGAACCGCCGGGCGCGTCTACTACGACGCCCGTAAAGCTGGCGGGAAAACCTCCATGGAAGCACTGCGAGCGCTCAAACGAAAGCTGTCCAATGTCGTCTACGCCCGGATGCTCGCCGATCAGCGGCGTCGTGAATGGGCAGGCCCGGGAGGGCAATCGGGAACGACCACTGACTCCAGCGCGACCAGCTTCAACCCGCACACCGATCCTTCGGACAACCACATCCCGGACCCAATAATCAGGCTAACCCCGCACCGACATCCACGTCTTGACATAGAGGGGAGCCATTACCGCGCACTTGCCAAGCAGCGTGTTATTCGCGTCGGTCAGCCTAGGCCGGAACCGGGCGGGTCCGGTCGGTAGCCAGTAGAACGGCGACGACGCCGAGCATTGTGCCGGTGACCCAGCGTTGTGCCCGCATCCAGAGCGGGCGGCCGGTCAGGAACGCTGCGATTGTGGCGGCTCCCAGCACGATCAAGCCGTTGACCGTCAGCGCGATACCGATCTGCACTGCGCCCAGCAGCAGGCTCTGCAACCAGACTCGCCCCTGTTCTGGGGTCACGAACTGCGGGATCAACGCCATGTAGATGATCGCGATCTTGGGATTGAGCAGGTTGGTGACCAGCCCCATGGTGAAGAGCCTGCGCGTGGAGTCGGCGGGCAGATCGGAGGGCTCGAACACAGAGATGCCGCCGCGCAACGTCTTCCATGCCAAGTACGCCAGATACGCTGCGCCGGCCAGCTTCATGCTCAGATACAACCCCGGCACCACCGCGAAGATCGCGGTAATCCCGACGGTGGCGGCCACGAGATACACCATGAACCCGACGGCCACACCCGATAGCGATACCAGCCCCGCTCGCCGTCCCTGCGATATGGTGCGCGACACCAGATACATCATGTTCGGGCCCGGCGTCAGCACCATTCCCAACTCGGTCGCGGCCACTCCCAACACCGCCGTGGTTTCGATCATGCTCTCATCCTGGGGTACAGCTGGTTATTTGTCGCGAGCCAGTTCCGACGCACTGGAACAGTAACCGTTGCTGTCGCGAGAACCCGCCGTTGAAACATCGCGGAATCGGCAGAAGCGGACGTTCACGACCGCGCGCCCAGCGGCATGTGCGGATGTTCAGAACTGGCCGCTTGTAAGCGGGTCGAATCGACGGTCATCTGGAAGGCGTGGGCAGCAGCGCTGCCCACGCCGCTGGGTGTTGAGAATTGATCTCGGGCTCAACACCGGCGCCCCTCGGGGATCAGTTGCACTGCTACCGCAGCCACGGTCAGTAGTCGTTCCTGGGTCGGCCACGGGAGATGCTCATACGGTTGCCATTTCGTGATTCCAGCGCGCTCGGGCATGTGCGATTGCCGTCCGGCATCCCGCTGCGGGGCGTACTCTCGAAGAGTTCGCAGATCAACCATGGACGTCAGCAGTGG
Source organism: Nocardia sp. CWNU-33 (assembly GCF_046764895.1). Lineage (NCBI taxonomy): Bacteria > Bacillati > Actinomycetota > Actinomycetes > Mycobacteriales > Nocardiaceae > Nocardia > Nocardia sp. CWNU-33. Next base: position 2,504 of record NZ_JBKOQN010000084.1, read on the forward strand.
TTCGTCCAAATCTTTAGTGGCACAACGATTTATCGTCCGCACATTGCCTCAAGAGAGCAGGTGTAGCGCATGGCCACCGAAAGTTCCCAGACAGAGGTTGCAGAGTCCACCGACGGGGAGCGTGAAGCCCACATCGAGGCGCTGATTCGCGAGGGTGTTCCGCGGGAGGAGGTGGAGCCGGTATACGCGGTCAGCGACGCGCAAGCGCGACAGATAGCGTCCGAGGAGCTGGCGGAAGCGCGGCGGCTGGAGGACGAGATGATCGCCGAGCTGCCCGCGGCGGATCAGGAAGAGTTCCGGCAGGTCCAGCGCGAGTTGGCCGCTCTGGGTTATGAAGTTCACGCGGTGGCGAAGTGGTGGGGTTTCGAGGTCCACCTCAACGCCGAAGCCGCCAAGCTGGCCGCCGACATCACCGAGTACATCGGCAAGATGGTGGCATTGATCCCGGCAGTGGCACCATTCAAGCCTTTGATCAAGCTGTACTGCAAGATCAAGGCCGCGTGGATCAAGGCGGTCGGGGAGAGTTACGGGTGCAAGCTCGTCTCGCCGTGGATCGCTCCTGGCATGCTCATCCCGATCTCTTTGGCGCCGAGGGCCGACACCAGCTTGTGGTGGACGGTGTTCGAGGAGGGCCAGGGGTGGAGTGAGGACACGCGGTTCCCGATGCATGCCAGCGAGTCCAACCCAGCGCTGGCCGCATTGGGGGGGGAACTGTACTGCGTCCATCGCGGCGGTGGTTCCGATGTGAACCTTTGGCAGGCCGTCTACAACCCCGACACAGGATGGGGCACCGACACCCCCTTCACACGCCACGCCAGCGATCAAGGTCCCGCGTTGGCCGCATTCAACAACGGGCTCTACCTTCTCCACAAAGGCAACTCCGGTGATGTAAACCTGTGGATGACAAGAAAACCGGGCCCCAACGCCGCCTGGACGCCGGACGAGCGGTTGCCCAGGAACGCCACCAGTGTGGGTCCGGCGCTCGCGGTCTTCGGCGACCGGCTGTACTGCGTTCACCGCGGATCAGGCAACGACGCCAACCTGTGGTGGACCTCCATCGACCGTAACAGTGGCGCCTGGCCCGGCGACACGGCAATCCCAGGAGTAGCGACCGACGCCAACCCGGCGTTGGCGGTGTTCCAGGGCAAGTTGTATTGCGTCCACAAAGGCAACGGGAGCGACAAGAGCCTGTGGTGGACCACCTTCGACGGCAGCAGATGGACCGCGGACCGGAAGTTCCCCAACCACGGCACTTCCGCCGGCCCGGCTCTGGCCGTGTTCAAGAACAAGTTGTACTGCGTGCACCGGGGAAACTATGACCAGAGCCTGTGGTGGACCTGCTTCGATGGCACTAGCTGGACCCCGGACAGGGAACTCAGTCGGCATGCCAGCAACGCAGGCCCGGCCCTGATCGTGTACCGCGACAAGAACAGTGACCGCGAACAGCTGCTGTGCGTGCACCGCGGCTTCGGCACCAAGAGCGCGACCGATGGCCACGCAGCCGCAACCCCGGAGTCGTCCGCCACGTAGAAGCCGGCACAGGTTGAACCGGGAAATCTCGGACGATCATGCGGCTCACCGGGTCGAGGGGACCCGGTGAGCCGCATGTGGTGGGGTTCCGGTAGTAATCGCCCACTGTGTCGAGAATCGTTCGGTTCTCGAGCACCTGGCGCGGGCTCGCGAACCTCGTTGGGTGGCCGCGCCAGGTGGTGTCGAGAAACGCGTGGGAAGCCGCGATTGTCCGACAACTTGCATTGATCGATTTCGGACGGATACCGCCCGTTGCCACACGGTAATCGGCTACTTAGAGACTTGTGCCACGGCCGACGCCCGGCCAGGCTCGGTCGAGGTGTCCGGCGGGACGCTCTCTTTTCGGCTGTCCACCACGAATTTTGGTGTGACTCTCTTTTGGCGTGCGTCCCA
>NZ_JBKOQN010000085.1:0-4291 GCF_046764895.1 Nocardia sp. CWNU-33
GCTCAAAGACCGCGACCTCGGCCGCGTTCCCGCTGCCGGAACAACAGAAGAATGAACCATCAACCCACCGGCCAGGGGGTCAGGATTCGGATTCCGGAAAGTGGTCATGATTCGCGTTCCGTTGACACAGTCCGACCTGGTGAGAAGCTTGGGTGCTTGGGAAAAGGGGCCCGGCCTTTCGGCTGACCGGTGACGGCTCGGTGACCGCCTACGCAGGTTCGGCAGAGTCTTATGAGGCAAGCGAGCGAAGCTCGTGCGGCAGCACCGTATGAGAGTCGGTGTGCTGGTGGCCGTCGATCGGGCAGAGTGCCGGCCGAACCGGGGGTCGGTGCAGTAGTGAGCAATCAGGAGTCGGGCGCAGGCTGTTGGCGCATACGTGCTGCCGACGCGCCCGGTGGGCCGCCAGCGCAGCCAGGCACGCCGGTTGCGCGGCGGCGGCGCGTATGCGCCGCCGCAGGCGCCTTGACTCTATATAGCGAAATTCAGCAACAACTCCGTGAGGTGACGGGCGCTCTGCAACTGGGGGTGTCGGACACAGGGGTCTCGTCGTGGAATCGGTTGCTGTTCTTGCGATTCCGCTCGGGCTGCTCAAGTACGCTGTGATCACCTCCAGCTCAGGGGCGGTGTGGCAGCTGGTCCAGGCCGCATCGCGCCGAGGAAGGAGGTGGTGGGAGATGGCGAAACATCGCCGGGCAAAGAGCAAGGCCCCGGTCGACTACGGCATCGTGCTTGCTTCAGCTGCCGTGATCGCCGGGGCGCTCATGCTGGTCCGCTGGTCTAGGGGCTAGGTGACCCATCAGGTGGGGCGTCGCGCCAACGGCGTCCCACCGCCCAGCATCACTCGCGTGACGACTCAACTGTACTGGTTGCACCGAGTCACAGGCGACTTTGAGAGGAAACTAAAGCGAAAGTCGCCGAGTCCGTCCGGCTGAGTCCACCCCTGTCTGACCGCCTGCTTACCCGGGAACGGATGCGTGCTCTGAGATAGCCGGCCGAAGCCGATACCTTGGATGTATGGCGCAAGACCTCGTTAGATGGGCGGCAGAACTCGCACACGAACACCTGCATACACTGCCGCGCAGGTTGCGGCACGTCGAAGGTGTAGCGCGGCGTGCGGCGCTAGCGAGTGACATCGTGGACGATCCGGTGTTGCTGATAGCTGCAGGCTGGCTGCATGACGTGGGGTATGCGCCAAGCCTCATCCGAACCGGGTTCCATCCGGTCGACGGTGCCACATTCCTTCGGCAATTGGACGCATCCGACCGGCTGTGCGCTCTTGTCGCGAACCACTCATGCGCCTGCGTGGAGGCACGGAACCGCGGAGTCGCCCTCGACTGGCCAGACGAACGGACACCACTGCGCGATGCGCTCTGGTGGGCCGACATGACAACCACAGCAGATGGGACGGACGTGACTCTGACCGAACGTCTGACAGATGTTTACCGCAGGTACGGAGAGGCTGACGTGGTTGCCCGGTCTGTGCGCGAAGCTGAACCGACATTGCGCGAGGCTGTCGACCTGACCGAAGGCCGGTTGCGACTTCAGGTGAAATAGGGCTCGGCCGACGGCTGCAGTCCGCGTTGGATTCTCGCCGTGATCGACGGATGGATATCGAGCCCCGAGATTTCCTCGAGAGGAACCCACCGCACCGCCTTGGATTCCGAGCTGGTCGAGGGCGTTCCGCCGATCGGCTCTGCCGCGAAGCAGATCGAGAATTCCTGTCGTACCTCGCCGTCGTCGTAGGCGATAACGTGACACGGGTCCGAGAAGATCCCGACGATTCCGAGGGGTCGGACTTGGATTCCGGTCTCCTCGGCGACTTCTCGCACTACCGCGTCGGCAACCGTCTCCCCGACTTCCATACCTCCGCCGGGAATCGAGTACTTGTCGTTGTCGGTGCGGTGGATCATGAGGATTCGTCCGTCCGAGTCTTGGACGAATGCGCTGACCGCAACTTTGAGGCTGTTCGCCTCTGGGGCATCGGGGTCGTTGAAGTAGTCGATCCTCATGCCACGCTCGCCTGTAGGTCTGCGGGCTTCGAGCCGGCCCAAACCTGTTCGAAGCTGGTTACATACGTTTCGAAGAGGTCTCCGCCCGCCAATCGGCGAAGGTGCATCGCAGGGGCGTAGGCCCCTGGCTGTCCGTAAACGTGCATGTTGACGATCATCTCGTCGTCGAACCGAAATACGGAGTTGTACAGCGTGGTGTCGTGGTAGCGAAGGTCCACGCCGTCGATCGACGCCAACGGCGTGATCAGGGATAAAGCATTTCGGATGCGCGCTGAAACCGTGCCGTCGGCAAGACGTTCCTCACTGCTCCGCTTCTTCGCCTCGTCCGCTTTCGGATCGCCGAACAGCAGCCGAATCGATGTGCCGTTCGCGGCCTTCTGCTTGACCTTTCGAGTGAATGACGGGTCTTCAGCGAGGAACAGTCCAGCGAGTACGAGGATCTCGATTCGATCGTTTGCGTTGTCGAGAAGCCTGCCCCAGAGGTCAGCAGGTACCGAACTGCGATGGGGAAAGACCTTCACGACCTCAGATTCGGCTATGGCTGAACGTCGTTCTGGGGAAACAGCATCCGGCCAGAGATAGTTCACGGTCTCCTTGACCAGGGAAGCAACTGCGTGTCGGTGCTTGGGGTACGGAACACGGCCTTTGGTGATCCACCGCTCAACAGTCTTCTGATCGACACCGGTCGCCTCGGCCACATGGTCGATGTTCACGCCGTTGCGTAGCAGCGCTTCACGAAGTCGCTCGTTTGCCATTCCATCTCCCGGGACGAGTAGGGACGACTTAATCGTAGCTAGGACGTCCCTAGATGTCCACGTATGTGGTCTTCATGTCTCGGAATTTCTTGGAAAGTACTGGTCAGCAAGGGATTCCGATCCACCGAGATGACACGAGACATACGACAAGGAGCTGATTTCGATGGCGCTCAAGGGCTACCGCTTCCCCATCTCCCACGCCGAAGCCTTCCCGCTGGGCCTGGTGCTGGTCGGCCAGATCGAGCCGCTGACCAAGTACAACCAGGACCGCAACGCTGCCCCTGAGCAGCGCTACGACTTCGACCCGAAGACCGGCACCGGTTCGGGCCTGCTGATGTGGAAGGCCACCGTCACCGATCCGTCGGAGACCAACTCCAAGCGCGCCAGCTTCCAGCTGATCTTCCTGGCGAATGTTCAGCCGGTTCCCTCTACTGCTGAGGTGTTGCCGGGTATGCGGCAGGTCGAGCTGGAGGGTCTGCAAGCTGAGCCGCGCGTGATGGGGCAGGGCGAGTTCAAGTACCAGGGCTTCAACTTCTATGCCGGTGGCATCAAGGGCGACAACTCCGGTGCGAAGGTCAACCAGCCTGCCGCCGCGAAGGCTGCGTGATCGTCATGTCGCACATTTCGACCTCGGCGGGGTCATGCGATCAGATCGATGTCGTCTATCACCCGGCCACGATCACCGAGCACGGTTACAACCGTTCGGCAACGGTGTGGATCTGCCTGGACAGCAACCGCGGCAGCTCGCACGCGACGATGTTCCTGGACATCGAACACGTGCGTGAGCTGGCACAGCGATTGCCGGAACTGCTGATGGCTCACGATGCGGCCGAGCACGCCCGCGCCGAACAGGCTGCCGCCGAGAAGTCCGCAGCCGAGTCCAAGGCGGCGTGACCGTGAGCGCGGCGGATCAGCAGTCCAAAGGAATGGCGTGGGCTCGCTGGTCTGCCGTTCTCGTGGTCGTGGTCATCGGTGTTGCCGCGTTCGTGTTGTCGTTCGCGGCGCTGGAGGACCTCGCGAAGAAAGCGCACACGCCCGAAGGGCTGGCGTGGCTGTTCCCGGTCATCGTGGACGGCACCATCATTCAGGCCACCATCGCTGTGTTGGCGTTGGCCGACACCGACGGCCGCAAATGGTTCGAATGTGTCCTGGTCGCCGGGGCTGCGGTCTCGATCGGCGGAAACATCGCTCACGCTCTGGTGTCCGGTCACGGGTACGGCTCTGCAGCTCTTGCGGTGATCGCCCCGGCTGCTCTGTTGATCGACACACACGGGCTGGCGGTGCTGCTGCGTACCCGCCGACCTGCCCCGACCGAACCGGCCGAACCGGCTGAGCCCGTGACGGATTCCGCACCCGCCGAACCCTCAACCCCCGAACCCTCGACCCCGGAACCTCCGGTCGCCGAACCCCTGGCCCCGGAACCCGTCCCGGTGAGTTCCCCGATTCCGCCGGCACCTGTCCGGCTCATCGCCCCACCGCGGCCGGTGACTCAACCTTTCCAACCCCCGCGTCCGATACCAGTCCGGC
>NZ_JBKOQN010000086.1:0-3507 GCF_046764895.1 Nocardia sp. CWNU-33
GCGCGATCGCGACAGAGCCGAGCATGCCAAGGCGAATGCGGGCGCAACCGCGGCAGCTCCCGGGACACCGGGACAGGCAACACAAGCAGGTGTCTCCGCCACTCCGACGACTCCCCCACCACCGGTGGATGCCCCGAAGGAGGTGCCTTTGGAGGTGAACGGCGCTCCGAAACAAATGGTGTCGCCGGAGGTGGAACAGGTCGTGCAGAAGGCAATAGCCGACCCGTCCGCCGATGCGCAGGCCGCCTACCAGAGCACGCGAGGAGATTCGTCTGGATGGCCAGGGGTCGACGGCGCCCCTAGGACCGGCGATGTCGTGGAGTGGGCGAATCACAAAGGCGTGATCGTGCAAACCGAAACGGGCCTGGGAGTCGTCTCCCACAACGAAGTCGTGCCGCTCGACCAGCACGACGGAAGATTCGGCGATTTCCAACGTTTCTCGCGCCCGACCGACGCCCCCGGACAAGCGGCTGCCGCGCCACCTGCGATTACGGCTCCGGCCGCACCGCCGAGGCCGCCGGCCGTTCCCACGCCGATCTGAGGTGAGCGTGGCACCTGACATGGCCGCAGGGGCAGCGGTGCCGCGGTGGACTGATTCCACAGCACACACCGGCTTCCCCACCCGAGCATTCCGACGAAAATGACGACCAGAGCAACCGGAGATTTCCTGGTCGACTTGGCCGAGCGGTTGACGCCGTCCTGTGACCCAGCGTCCATCCGCGCCATGATGGAACGCGCCAGTGGAGGACAGCTGGACCCGCGCAGACCAGATGGACGCCGAGCCAGCACGCTGACCAGATCCGGGATTCCGCTCGAAGCCAGCGTGACCGGCGGCCGAGGACAGTTCACACCTGCCCTTCGCTACGTCACCGAGACCGGGACGCAGGAGCCGGACTTCGTCTCCCGCCTGGCCGCTCAACTCGCCGCGATCCGGGATGTCGTCGCATGGTTGCCGAACGGAGACGAGACGGTTGCCGACATGCTGCAATCCTTTGTCGCGACGCTGTTTCCCGATCCCGCGAAAGTTCCGGCGGGGGATCGCTTCGCCACATGGATAGGGGTTGCCCACCATGCCGCAGCGCCACATCACCCAGCCCGCATCAAGGTGTATGGCAAACTGACCGCGCCAGCGGCGCTGCACCGGTTGTGCAGTACGTGGCCCGGGTTCGCCGGATTGGCGTCCGTACCCGACAACGAGAAGCTCATCGAGCCTGCTGGTGCCGCGATCGAGGTGGACGCGCACGGCGAGGTCAACCACAAGATCTACCTGCGGAGCCGACTCTGCGACATCGCCGTTCCGATGAAGCTGGTCCGCCACTTCGGCGATCCGGCATGGGAAGTGCTATCGGAACTCGTTCGGTGCGGCGTCGACGCAGCCGAGCTCCACGAACACAACTTCTTCGTCTGCCGTGCACGCGGTGCCGGCGACCCTACCTTCTCGCTCTACCTGTCCGCCAGGGGAACCACCGACCTGACCGGGCTCGTCGGCGCACTCGCGTCCCGGCACCACGGCACCACCCATGCCGTCGACGCCCTCGCCCTCGCAGCCGAATCATGTGGAGCGAGCTGGCGTCACTCGATAGCCGGGCTGGGCTTTTCGGCCGACCACGGCATCGACAAACTCAACGTATACGGCACACCCACATGGAGTGCTCAATAGTAAGTAGGAGGCTGGATGCCCTGTAAGAGCACATCTTACGCGGCGTATTTTCGTAGCAGTTCATCGCCGCGGAAATCGGCAGCGGAAACGCCTGTGGCCAAGGGGATTCCGTTCACAGCGAAGATGGCAGGATGGCCGCGAGGAGTTCCCCGCGCAGAGAAGGGACCCTACTCGGGTGCGATCCCAAACGCGAGGCCATTAGTTCTGCGAGGTTCCCATCGCCGAGTTCGCCACTGATTTCGGCGGCCTGTGGCACACCGTGCCACAGGCTGTGCACCGGATGCCCGCCGCGTTTCCCTCCGTACTGATCGGCTCCGGTCGACCGTTGACGCTGCGCGGTGCGGGTCATTCCTGTGGTGGACAGACCGTCACCGGCGATGAACTGCTCGTCACCTACGCACCGGACACCGCGGCCAACCAAGTGCGGGACCTCGGCGACGGCCTGATCGAGGTGCCCGCCGGGATGGACTGGTACGGCCTCGAGCGATATCTGAACCGCCGCGGCCGGGCCTTTCCCGTGCTGACCGACTATCTGCACATGTCGGTGGGCGGAACCCTCTCGGTGGGCGGCTTCGGGACCAACTCGGTGCGATATGGCATGCAGGTCGATCATGTGGAGCGGATCCAGCTGATCGACGGAATGGGAGCCAGCCGGTGGTGCTCACGTACCGACCATCCTGAGCTGTTCCGGTTCGCGCTCGGCGGGCTCGGCACTGTCGGACTGATCGAACGGGCGGTGCTGCGCACCGTGCCCTACCAGCGCTACACCCACGTGCACCGTACCCGGCATGCCTCACTCACCGAGCTCGTCGAGCACACCGAACGGATCGCACAGCGCGACGATGTCGACATCTACTGCGCGTCCCTGCGCGGCGGCATGCTCAGCTCCACGACGGGTTGGGGCGGCATCAGCGCGCAGCGATGCAGCAACGAGAACTGCTCGATTGTGCCCGATCTGCCGTTCGCGGAGCACACCGGACGGGCGGCCGCCACGCCTTCCGACAAGGTGCGCCTGTGGACCGATTACGTCGTGCCTGCCGCGCAGTTCGCGCCGATGCTCGCGGCCGCCGAGGCTTTGCTACACCGAGCTCCGCTGAACCGTGTTCTCACGATGTTGTACATCTTGATCGTGCGACGCCCCGCCGCCGCAACCCCATTCGCCTTCGCCCCGGTCGGCACTGATCCCGTCTCGATCGGATTGGGCCTGTACACCTCGGTCGAGCGCGACCCGGCCGCCATCGCCGCCACCCGCCACATGTTTCGCGACCTGCTGGAACGCTGCTGCGAGCTGGGCGGGCATCCTTATCTTTACGGCGTCAACGACCTCGACGATTCGCTGGCCGAACGACTCTATGGAACTGACCTGGATCAGCTTGCACAGCTGCGCTCGTCACACCGACTGGAACACGTCAACGCCCACCTCCCGCTCGTGAAAGCCACCGTGCGTACTCGAGATTAGTGTCTGGCGTCGAAATGCGTTGCCACACACAAGGTTGAACATCGTGCCTCGGGCTTGTGGTGGATCGGCGTAGTTGGTGTGGATCTTCGGCGAGAAAGTCGATACGGATCCTCAGTCCCCTTGCCTCCCAAGAAAATTCGAGTACGACTCGTAGTGGGCATGCCTCCAGTAGGTGCAGGGTGGAGTGCTGTCATGGTGCGGCGACAACCACCGCGGGCTCGCTCGCGCGGTCGATGCGGAATCCCGGTAGGAACCGGTCGGCATACGGGATCATCATTTGGATCAGTGGCCCGATGCCGAACGCGTACACCAGTGTTGCGATGCCGATGCTGCCTCCCAGCACCCAGCCGGCGGCCAGCACCGATACCTCGATCCCGGTGCGCACCCA
>NZ_JBKOQN010000087.1:0-3303 GCF_046764895.1 Nocardia sp. CWNU-33
CAAGCCATTACCGTTACCCACGAACGTCCTCCTACTGCGATGGGACACCAAGCCCGACAAGCGCATCAGGAGGACGTTCCCTCGTCCAGACACCCGGCGCATAGAACGTCTTTCTATGCCGCTGGGCACGCGGTTGGCGAATGTCCGCTTCTGCCGATGAGCGTGCTATCCAGCGTGGTCGCAGGTGATCTGGGGCCGGTGCGGGTGTGCGGTGAGGACTGAGTTGTCGCCGGGTGGTGCGCAACCAGTGACAGAACCGATTCGGTCTGCTCGGGATGCCGACACCACCGGCTACCGTTTCCGATGCTGCGGAATGTCGGGGCGGTTGCTCGTGGGGTCAGCGGCCACTGCGCGGTTTACTCAACAACGCGCGGCCGCGTTCCGGGGTGAGGCTGTACGCCAGAACAGGGTCGGCGAGCAGCGCGACCGGGGCGATGTGATCTGGAGTGCGGGGCTGCCAGTGCGTCATCGCGGTCTCGAGCGCCTGCCACAGTGCCGCTGAGTCGGAGTGGTGTTGCGCGAGCGCGTTTCGTACCGCGGTGTCGAATGCTTGGTTTCCGTAGGTGAGCTGGTAGCCGGGCTGCTGCACCCGTGCTCGGTGCTCGTCGATGGCACGTCCGATCTCGAGCCCGGGGTCGTTTTGTGTGATTTCGAGGAGCTGGGCAATTTCGAGCGCGGAGTACTGCGAGTGCTCATCGTCGGCGTGTTGCTGGGCGCGTTCGAGGGCTACGCGGTGTCCGGTGAGTGCGCGGTCTGCCAGGTACTGGGCATTTTCGAGCGCGGAGCCATACCAGGGTTCTTTATGTGCGTGTTGCAGGAACATGCACGGCAGGAACTCGTCGGTGAACAGCGAACCAGCGAAGAATCCGTCCGGGAAAGGCCCCGGAGGCAGCAGATCCGAAAGAATCCGGGAGGCCTCGTAGGGGGAGGAGGTGGCGAGGAACATCTGGAGCTGGACTCGGAGAACTGTGGCGCGTGGCTGGCCGAAATGTTGGGCTTTTTCCAGGGCCACCATGGCTGTGTCGGTGTCCCCGGAAAGGGCCTCGCCTCGAGCCTGTTCCACCGCCAGATCCCAGCTGTCACGGGTCTTGCCCGCCGGCTGACGTATTTGATGAAAGCCTTGGTACAGCGATTCCATGAGGGCAGTGAACGACGGATATCGCCGCGGAAATTCAGCCCAGGCAAACACGCTGTAGGCGGCCCACTCGCCGTTCTCGTCACGGTCGGCCGGGTCGAGGAACAGGACTCCGACGTCGGCGTGAAGCGAGATCAGTAGCCCGCGACTGAACGGGTTACCCGGCGCGTCGACCGGAGCCTCGGTGACCAGGTCGGCCCACGACTCCCAGGCCGGTTCGAGGTCACGCAGCCATCCCAGATTGGTGGTGTCACGCATCTTCCGCACGAATTCCCCGGCATGGCGCCATCCATCGGTGGTTAGCAGGAAGCCGCGATAGGAGGGCGGCAACCTCAGGCCGAGGCGCTGTTCGACCGCTGCGACGTCGGCCTCGGCGGCCGGAGCGTAGCCGAGCCAACGCTGCTGCACCACCTCGGGCTCCAGGTCACCGGGATCACTGGTGGTGATCCGTTCCTCGCTCCACAGCTCCAGCCACGGTCTCCAGTTCATTCCATGAACGCTACGAGTAGCCTCCGACAAGTTCGGTATGCGTGCAGGCCGAGATCGTGGTGAGCGTAGCTACTACTCCGGCCCTGCTTCGACATGTCCGCAAATGCCGCCTACCGCGCGAACAGCGAACAGCGAACAGCGAACAGCGAACAGCGAACCTTACGGCTCAGGGCGTCCCGCAATGCCGATTTTCGTGAGGATGCCGCACCTTTGTGGACAGAACCGCTCACTGAGATCGGTGCCGTCGGCCGATCGGAGGACGATTCACCACTCGGACGGGCCCATCGGCGGATAGACGCGCCCGAACGGTGAAGCGGGTCGGGGTGTCGGGCCGGCAGCGGCTGACCCCGATCATTCCAGGGCGAGCGCGATCGCTCCGATTCCCGGTTCTGCGACCACGTCGTCGCCGGTCGTCAGTCGATGTCCGTGGGTGCATTCCAGATGCAGCCGGACTTCGGCGCCGCAGTCGCGGTGGCGGTAAACGGTGGCCGCGCCGCAATCGTCGGCGCGGTAGGCGTCTCCCCATTCGTGCAGAGCGGCGAAGACTGGTAACAGCGCTCGCCCCGGCTGCGTGAGGTGGTACTCGTATCGCTCGCGCTGTCCCGGCACCCGGTAGGGCACGCGATCGATCAGGCCGTCGTCGACCAGGGAATCGAGTCGGCGGGACAGGACGGGCGGGGAGACGGCCAGGTGCTGCTGAATGTCGTGAAACCGGTGCAGGCCACGGAAGATCTCACGCAGGATCAGCAGCACCCACGGTTTCCCGACGACTTCGAGGGTGCGGCCGACGCTGCAGTTGACCGGGTCCTGCTCATGCCAGTGCATGCCACCATCCTATTTGACTTTCATTTGGAAAGTCAGCCATGATTTACCTGACTACTATTGTGAAAGTCAGGAGGCTGTCATGCCACTCGTTCGAATCTCGTTGCGCAACAACATCACTGCAGCGATGCAGCGGGCCATAGCCGACGGTGTGCATGAAGCGCTGGTGTCACAGATTGGCATCCCGCAAGATGACCGCTTCCAGATAATCGAGCCGCGTCCGGCCGATGCGTTCGTCTACGCCCCGCAGTATCTCGGAATCGAGCATCGTGACGTAGTTTTCGTGCAGATCGCGCTGGTGGGCGGTCGCTCGGCAGAGCTCAAGCAGGCGCTGTACCGGGCCATCGCCGACGAGCTGGCAGCGGTCGGGGTGCGTCGGGAGGATGTCGTGATCACCCTGATGGAGAACAGCAAGGAGGACTGGTCGATCGGTAACGGTGAGGCGCAGTTGCTGGACGTCGAACTACTCGAGCGGCACGGGGCGCTACCCGCACCACACTGATTCGGCGTCGATTGGCCGCACATCCGGAAATGCCGCATACCGCGCTGATCGAACCGGCCAACGCGCCGCAGCCGTGTTCGACGGTCGGTAGCTGGTCGCTGGGTCCGGAGAGGACCCCGCGACCAGCTACCAGCTGTGCTGCACCGACCCCGCATCCCTCAGGCGGCGTCGAGGGCCGCGGTGATCTTGCGGGCCATCGCCGCCACGGCGGGGCTGGGCTCGCCCTTGCGGGGCCCGACGGCGGCTTCGACGGCGACCAGGACGGTGTCGCGGAAGTTGTCGGCCTCGCCCGGATGCTGTGTGCTGAGCAGGCTCATGGCTGCGGTCAGGGCAGGCAGCACCTGGTCGGCGAGTT
>NZ_JBKOQN010000088.1:0-3116 GCF_046764895.1 Nocardia sp. CWNU-33
GACATCCAGCGCGGCCGACTCGACCCCAACGATCGACACTTCGGACAAGTCACTTCCCGAACCCGCCACCAGCGAGACTACGCCCCAAACAACCGCCCTCTTGACATAGAGGGGTGCCAGAAGCGGATGTCCGGAGCCGTGTTGCGTCTCATTCAGCAGTCGCCCGCCCAGCGGCATAGCGGACGTCGTCCGGTTGCTGTTGCGTTCCGGCCTGTGAAGCGGGAGTCCAGGTTCGGGCCACGCCGGGTGGCGAGACGGAGGGTGTTGAGAATCGATTCTCAACACCAGACGCGGGGGTGACCGCTCAAACTACCCAGCATGCGGGAGAAAGCGCTGCCGGAGGGGCGATTACGACTGCCGTGAAGACGGAACATCGACGAGGGCCAGAATCAGACGACGCGGGCAGGAAGGCCGGGCGCGCCGTACTCGAATGCAGGTCACCGTGTGTTTTGAGCCAATCGCACGCCGTGGCCTCCGCAGGGCTGTCACGCTTGGGTTGCTGCCGCACCGAAGCGGCCCGACACGAGGGAGGGCAGGTCGATGGCTGAAATCACCAATCTGAGCACTGGCATGGCCCTGGTCGATGGCGGTACCGAGGTCATCGTGACCGGGTCAGGTTTCCGAGGAGCCAGCCGGGTGTACTTCGAGAGTCAGAACTCGAAGCAATTCGACGTGCAGAGTTTCACGGTGGACAGTGATAGCCGCATCACCCTGACCAGTCCTGCGACACCGGGCGCGCGCGGCACGTTCCACATCATCGTCGCTTGACTGAATACCGTTGGGCAGCAACATAATTCAGTACTCTGTAGGCGACCAACCCGGCCGACGGTCGGGGTTCCCGGACGAGGGGAGCTGAGTTCTATGTCGCTGGTGAATCGTGCTGGAGCCGGGGTTGGCGCGCCGGGTTCTGTTGTAGCAGTCGGCTCGCGAGGGTTGGAGATGGTGGCCGCCGCCGAAGGCTTGAAGATCGTGTCCGTGGCCGCGGGTGGTCTGCACTGTCTCGCGGTGACAGTGGATGGCACGTTGCTGGCCACCGGCGGCGACCCTCTCGGCGAGGTGTCGGGGATTCTCCGTGCGGCCGAAGGCAAGAAGATCACCGCTGTAGCCGCAGGCGACAATTTCAGTGTCGCTCTGACCGACGACGGCCAGGTACTCGTGTCCGACGAGAATCGTTGGCAAGTGGCGGGGTTGCTGGAGGCCGTCGAAGGTAAAACGGTCACCGTCATCGGTGCCGGCGGCAGTGGCACAACGCTGGTGATCACCAAGGACGGCACCCTCCTGGGCTCTGGAAACGACTCCGAAGGTCAACTGTCGGGGCTGCTGGCCGCTGCCGAAGGCAAGAAGATCGCGGCCGTGGCCTTTGGTTTGGGGCACACCCTGGCTCTCACCGATGACGGCACAGTGCTGGCTGCCGGGCGTGACGGGCACAAGCAGGTGTCCGGGATCCTGGCCGCATGTCAGGGCAAAATGATCACGGCCATTGCCGCCACCGGACAAGGCAGCTTGGCCGTGACCGACGACGGCACGCTCCTGGCTGTGGGCGGCGGGACCGATTACGAGGATATTCCGGGGATCCTGGCGGCCACTGCAGGCAAGACGGTCTCATGGGTGGCCGGGCGCGCCGCCACCTGTTTCGCGGTCCTCGAGGACGGCGTTCTCGTCGCCTCCGGTAACGACACCAACGGGCTGAAGTCGGCGATCCTGGCCGCGACTGCAGGCAAAACGGTCACGGCTGTGTGCGGGGCTGGTGGCCACACTCTGGCGGTGGTGCAGGAGAAGTCGGAGGACTGCGGTCCGCTCGAACCCCGGCAGATCTGCGCCTCGTTCGTCAAATCTCTTGAGCCGCAGGACATCTACTCCCTGTCGGTCAAGGTCGGTGCCGATCAGCAACTGTTGATCTCCGGCCAGTCGTGCAAGCCGGTCGATATCCAGGACACCGAGGCCACCCACATCATCGTGCGCCGAGTCGATCCGGCGCAGGATCTCGCCACTGGATCGGTGTACTTCACCTACGACCAAGGCACCGGCATCGTCGATATCGACAAGGACAAGAGCCAGCTGCCCGACGGCCTTATCTACCAGATCTCTGCCGGTAACCGGTACATCTTCACGTGGAACGCCTGATCGGCAGTCGTTGTCGCCACCTGATCGATGTGTGGGGTCGTGATCTAGGCGATGCGCCGACATCAAACCAAGGACGATCAGGCCCCGCGTATCTGGCTACGGATCAGATGCGCGGTAGTCGGCAAGAGTGGATGTTCGATCCCAGCCGCCTAAGCCAGTCGTGGTTGGGCCAGTTCGATTCCGGGACCGGCTGTAGCGTCACGTCGTGCGGTGTCCGCGCTATGAACCTTACCGGCTGTGGGGCAACAGCTTTCAGTATATTTCGTCAACCGGATGGCTCCGGTCGAGGGACAATGGACACGGCACGGCCGACCCCGTCGGGCGGGCCGCTGGACCCGATCCCGGGACAGCCATAGCGCACCGGGGTCACGGCGCATCAACTCGCGCCAACGACCCAGGACAAGCAGAGAGTGGTGGGCGACTATGACCAGCGAACCTGACGCACCCAAAGAGACCCCCGACCAGGGCACGCCCCGGAATCTCGAAGTGAACCCCGACACAGCGCAAATCATCGAACTCGACCCGGAGGATGGGCCGTCTGCTCCCCCCGGGCAAGCCCCACCCGCATCTTGGTCGTACGACCGATAATGACGCCGTAGCTTCCACGCCCAGGTGGGTGTGAATGCTGTTGCCGCTCTGTAGCTTCTGCTCCGCGATCCGGTCGTGGTCGCGGAGCAGAACCTTATTCGAGGGCTAGCTCGGTTTGAGCGAGCCAGGATAAACAGGGGCTGCTCACCGGCGAGTCAGGAGCCGAAGAGATGTACGCACATCGGCATGATGGTGCGTTCGCTGGCAGGTGCCGTGGCCGGTTCGAACCGCGCGGGTCGCGGCAGAATAGTGCGTACGCGCAGGCCCGCCCCGATTACACGGTCGCGCAGATCACCGGCCTACCGTGGCGCACGTTCCACGACGTCGCCCGTAAGAACACTGCGATGTGGAAGGATGCCTCGAAATGATCGATCATGTCTACATCTCGGTCACGGACATCGAGA
>NZ_JBKOQN010000089.1:0-2974 GCF_046764895.1 Nocardia sp. CWNU-33
GGCGCACGCGTGGACGCCCGCATCGAGGCGGTCGACAAATCGAACGAAGGACACCGCGGTCATACCTTGGCCAGGGTCAGACCGCCTGATGCGGGCGTCCCGGAAATACTCACAGACCTTGCCGTTGGTTTGGGGCCGGTAGGGACGGGTGCGTTTGTGGACCACTGGCCCTAGGGCCTCGGCGAAGCTGCGGGATCGGTAGCAGGACCCGGTGTCGGTCAACACCTTTCGGGTGATGATGCAGTTGGCGGTGAACCAGGCGTTGGCGCGTGCCCAGAACGCGGCGGCGGTGTCCTTGCGCTCGTCACCGAGGAGTTCGGTGTAGGCCAGCCGGGAATGATCATCGAGGGCAGTGTGCAGGTAGTGGTAGCCGTGCGTCGGGTTGCCGTGAACATTGTTGACCCCGCTTAGCTTGTGTGCCTGGGAATTTCGGTTGCCAGCGGAACGGCCGAGCTTGCGCCAGCCGCCGCCGTCGGGGATCTTGCCGAGTTTCTTGACGTCGATGTGGATCAGATCGTCCGGGGCATCGTGTTCATAGCGGCGTACCGGTTGGCTGGTGGCGCGGTCGAGCCAGCGCAGCCGTGCCAGCCGGTAGCGCGTCAGGACCCGGTGCGCCGTCGAGGGATGCAAGCCCAGCAGGTAGGCAATGCGGGCTGGTCCCCATCGGCGCAGCACACGAACTTTGATGATGCGGCGCTCGGTGCGCGTCGGTGTCCGGCGCGGGCTGTGATGTGGTCGCGAGGACCGATCGACCATGCCCGCCGGGCCCAGCAGGCGATAGCGACCCGCCCACCTCGACGCGGTGGTGGCCGAGACCTGGAATCGTTCGGCCGCCCGGCGGAGCGGCCAACCTTCATCGACGACACAACGAGCAAGACGTAACCGGCCCAACTCCGAGAGCGGGGCATTACGGTGAGACACGAAGACCTCCGACAGGTGAATGCGTTCCTAGACAGCTCGCACTTCACTCGGAGGTCTTCGCCATGTCAGCTCGCCACGCCGTCACCAACGTCCATGGTCAGTACAGCTAGATCGCCAGATAGTGTTCGGCGTCTAATGTTTCACGCCACCGCGGTTAGGTGAAAGCCGTCCGTTGCCGACTCCGTCACGCAGGATGCGTTGATCGGACCGCGGTGCAAGCGACGAGGCCCTACGCCAGCGTAAGGTCACCTCAACCGATCCTCGCTGTCGTGCCCGCGAGCATCGGCCGTGTCCAACAGTTCTTGCGGCCCGGACCCGAAGATCAACCCAGCAATAATGCCGTGTTGATCAGCTCTGACTGCCGATCGACTGAGCCAGGAATGGCCAGGAGCGTTTCAGGTCATCCTCCCAGTAACCCCACGAATGGGTGCCGACCGGCCGATCGTCCAGCGTCACCGGGATATTCAGTTCGCGCAGCCGGTTGGTCAGGTTCACTGTGCAGAAGTGGATAGCCGCTTCGATCGGCCCACCGAACACGATCTGTACCGGCAGCGGAATCCGCCCATCCTGCACCCGCGGATCGTTCGGAGTGTCGTGCGGTGCCGCCGGAGTGCCACTGCCTGAACTTAAATAGACCGCAGTCCCGCGCAGCCGATCCGCATTGACCAGCGGATCGTTGGCGCGCCACAACGGTCCGTCGCGTGGGCCCCACATATTCTCGACGCTCTGCCCACCGCCCCAGTTCTCCACTGTGAGCCGGACGAACTCCTGCCCGATGGGGTCCGATGTCTGCGCGCAACCACTGTAGGACGCCACACTCTTCCAGAAACCGGGCTTCGCGATCGCGAGATTCAGTACCGAGGTGCCGCTCATCGACACGCCCACCAGCGTACGGTTCCCGTTGGCTCCCAAGAACTCCTCGATGACCGGCGGCAACTCCTCGTTGATGAAGGTTTGCCACTTGTTGTGGCCCAGGACGGCGTCGTCGCGTACCCAGTCGGTGTAGTAGGAGTTGCTGCCACCGAATGGGGTCACGACGTTGACGTCTTTGCTGCGCAAGAAACTCACGACTTCGGTCTGGGCGTCCCACCCGCTCTGGTTTGGTCCACCTCCGGAGCCGTTGAGCAAGTACATCGTGGGTCGTGGCTTCGCCGTGTCCGCTGCGCGGATGACCTGCACCAGGATCGGCCTGTTCATAGCAGGAGAGAACACCATGACATTCTGTTGTCGGTCGTTCACTTCCGCTGCCGAGACAACACTGGCCGTCCCGGGTGCGGCGGTCGCGGTGGTCGCCGCGCCAACCAGGCTGGCAGCGGCCAGCGCACTGGCAAGCCCCCAGCGCAGCGTTGTCGTCTGTGTCGATCGCCGTGTTCTCAAGGTCGGGGCCCTTTCGTGTACTTGTTGTCGGCCACTGTCGGAATGGCGCTGCAGAATGCTTCGGTAGCTGGCAGCGTCCTGGAGGGGCATCGCAGGAGATTCGCGTTGCCACCGTGACCGGTTTGGTTTCGGCCGCGGAGTGTTCAGCGGTTGGGGTGAGGACTCGGTCTTGTTCGCAGCATCCGCGTCGGTGGAGACTTCCGCTGAGTCCGGTGCGGGGCATCCATCTGCCGAACAGCTGATTCCACGGGGCGACTGCCACGCGAACCAAGGCTGGGCCGATGCGACAGCGGTTCGCCCTCGTGGTCGACTGGCCCCTTGGTGCTTCCGTACACGGCGGAGGCAGCCAGTGCCCGCAGCTCGTGCATGACCTCAGCAACGGTGTCGAGATCGGCGATCTTCGGGGCTGGGGCTGCTTTTCAGATCGCGCAGGCGTCCACCCGTTTCATGACATCCGGGGGTGCTCGATGGTTCGTTGTCACGAAACTCCGACGCTTCGGTTATCGAGAGTTGTCGGCGCAGCGGGCGGTTGGACCACAGCACTGCGGAGCGTTCATGGCTGCCGTTTCCTTGGGTGGTGAAGGCGGTGCGTTCGTGGCGGTACCAGTCCGGGTACAGCTGTCGGTCGCAGAGCTCGCAGGCGTACCCCGGGTGTGAGCAGTTGAGATACAGGAAC